>JBLHWY010000053.1:0-36565 GCA_047629195.1 Candidatus Azotimanducaceae bacterium | reverse complement strand
TCAGCTTTGTCAGGGCTGGGTTATTAGAGGTCACCGGCGTGCCTTCATTAATCACAACTGTCGCCGTTGCACCCGCACTTTCAGCAATTGATTCTGCAGTACGCTTTATTCTGCTATGGATATCTCGACGGACTTTAGGGTCAAAAGTCCGAATCGTGCCCAACAATTCAACTTTGTCTGGGATTATGTTAAACCGCACGCCACCTTGAATCTTTCCTACTGTGATAATGGATGGCGTCAGGGTTGAATCTAGCTGCCGACTAGAAATGGTCTGTAGCCCAATGACTACCTGAGAAGCAATGACAATTGGGTCAATTCCACCCCAGGGCACGGCACCATGTGTCTGCCGACCATTAATTGTAATGGTAAAACTATCTGAACTTGCCATAAACCCGCCGGGGCGGTATGCGATGCTACCTAATTGTCCGGGCCCGACATGCAATCCGAAAATCGCGGACACGTCTGTCAACACTCCCTCTTTTATCATCATCGCAGCACCACCTTCCTCATCGGCAGGCGCGCCCTCTTCGGCCGGCTGAAAGATAAACTTGATTGAGCCTGGAATCTTTTCTCGCATGGCAGCCAGAACTTCTGCAGCTCCCATTAAGATAGCCATATGGTTGTCATGACCACAGGCATGCATCACACCCACTTCACGATCCCCATATTGGGTTGTCACTTTGGATGCAAACGGCAAATCAACGCGTTCCTTAACTGGCAAGCCGTCCATATCTGCCCGCAGCGCAATCATTGGCATATCTGCTGCGCCCCGCAGGATACCAACAACGCCGGTATGTGCGACATTGGTCGTCACCTCCATCCCAAGAGATCGGAGATGGGCGGCTATCAAGGCTGAAGTCCGAAACTCACGATTTCCCAACTCAGGGTGTTCGTGTAAGTCACGACGCCACGCAACAACTTTTTGAGTGACCGCGTCAATCAATGGATCAGCTTGGGCTGTGAGGCTTGCCGCTTTGGCACTCATTGGCAACAATAGTACGAGTGCAATTACGCTGCAACAACCGGCAAAACGGCCCGTAGCAGCCTTAATATAAATCTCGCAAGAAAAGCTCACGAATATACCTCCTTATGGGCTTGCCTGGCTTGGCGTCACCGGTTGATGTCAAATTTAGCTGTTGCCTTGAACCCATCGGCAATGTCGAAAGGAATAACAATAGCGTCTTATTGACCCGCACTACAGATGAAGGCACGCAGTGAAAAACGCGCCGGAAGGTTACGTTCCGGCGTATTGGACACCGCAAGAGTCGCCATCGTTGCTAGTTCTTGCAATACACTTTGCGGTAAAGTATTTTCTGTCATAATACGGCTTAGCGCTAATTTGATGTGAAGAAATGCACCACTTCCACCCAATAACTGTTGGCTGATACTATATCCGCACACATGTTTTTATAATAGTTAGATTTGCGTTGTTCGAATTATCTGACCTGCGCTTGAAAAGCGAGTGAATATTTTCGTTTTCAATGCCCTGCTAGAAGTGAATTTTAAGTCAGCATTGAGAAAGTTCAACTAACAATGATAAGTGAGGAAAATTGATGGATTGTCCTAAGTGCAAATCTACCATGGAAGAAAAAACCCTTAGCACGCTTCGGGGAGGGGTCACTGTTGACCGCTGCACGGGTTGTCACGGTCTCTGGTTTGATATTGGCGAAGCAGAAACATTAAAAGACAAGTGGATGTCTGACTATGTAGACAGTGGAGATCCCGAGGTTGGTAAAGAACACAACAAAATCAGAGACATCGATTGTCCAAGGTGCGGTGTTCAAATGGACCAATTATCCGATCCTGTTCAAAAACATATTCAATACGAAGCTTGCGCTGAACATGGTATGTATTTTGATGCGGGTGAGTTTACAGACTACAAATATGAAACCCTGATGGATATCTTTCGTGATTTCCTGTTCGCGGTGCGCAAATAACATACACATTTGAATGCTGTCGGGTATAGGATCTCATGTATCCACCCGATAATGTTGGACACGCCACGAACCGGATTAGTGGCGCGAGCCAACATGAATATCCATACTCAAATTCCCAGCCTCTGGTTTAACGACCTTGAGTTCCTGCCTTTCGTTTCCTAGCTTTCGTTTCCTAGCTTTGATTTCCTGGCCTTGGTTTGCGCATGCAGATTGTCAGAGCGCGCGGAACAAGCGGGCAGTTCTGAAGTAGGTCCTGTTATACTAAGCAAATGATTACGCCAGATATATTTCAATTCGCAAATGCAGTACTTAGCTACCTGGAAGGAGATTCGAATTTACTTCCGACTAAGCCTCAGGCAACCGAGCTCTCCTCAACGCGACTCAACATCAAATCAATATCCGCTTTCAACCATCTAACAAACAATAAAGACAAACACTGGCGGGAAGTTGCGCATCTCGTGGTATTTACAGAATCTGGCGTCAAGCTCCACTTATCTATTCGAAACGGTACGTCAAAGCTTCCCAATAGTTGTATAGATTTTTTGGAGATCCCTACTTCAACAGAACACCATCAACGGGGTTATAAGCAAAGTAGCAATGCCCATTTATTCATCGTCTATTTATCTAAAGGTAATACAAGCGTCAAGGCGCTTGAACCTAAGTACATCCCAGCTGAGGGCTGGCTCTCGGTGGTCCATATTACTTGGGGGCAAACGCACCCATTTGCTCGACCAGTGCAGCAAGATGTTTTGACTCCTCAGAGCGCCGAATCGCTCAATAACGCAGAGCTTCAGGATTCCAGCAAGTCAGAAATAACAGTTGAACGTGAAGGTGGCTTGAGAATACAAAATAACCGGAAGCCTTCACAAGCAGATAGTCCTTTGGTGTCCATCATAACGATTGTTTATAACGGGGAAGAATTTCTGGAACAAACTATCCAGTCAGTCATCAACCAGTCCTATGAGAACATCGAATATATTATCGTAGATGGGGGTAGCAATGATGGCACTCTTGAAATTGTAAATCGATACGCTGCCTATATCGACTATTGGATCAGTGAGCCCGATGAAGGTATATACGACGCTCTAAATAAGGGAATCGCCCTTTCCAGCGGAAAATTAATTGGGGCGATTCATGCCAACGACTTCTATGCCGCCGGTGCAGTAGCGTCTATGGTAGATATAGCTCACAGACTGCCAGAAAAGTCGTTTTTCCACGCAAACATTACATATCTCGATGACACGCGAGCCTGGCTGTTAGGTAAACCAATAACAAAAACTTGGGCTATGGTGCTCTTTGGAAACTTCTATCACCCAACTTGTTTCGTCCGCAAAATGGTGTACCAGCAACACGGTGATTTCAAACTCAACTATCCCATCGCTTCAGATTACGATATGGGTGTCAGGTTCTGGAAAGACGGTGTGGCATTCCAACATATCGATCAAAATTTCGCCTACTTCAGATTAGGTGGACTAAGTTCCAATTTGCACCAAAATCAATGGGAGCGACATTTGATTCGTGTAGACAATAATGAGAATGCAGCCTATTCTCTCGGCATCCTAATACTGGTCGTTGCGAATTATTATCAAAACCGATTGAGAGAATCTATCGCGAAACTATTCCGCGAACCATAAAAGAGACAGCGCACTTTACATCTGATCGTGTCATAGACATTAATCCCCTCCACCATTTTCAAGTTGTCTTACCGGGCCGACTATACTGTAGAATTAACGATTAGAAATTTAGCGGACTAGCGAGAATAGATTGGAAGAGCTCATTTCACGGCAACTCAGGCACAGAGTCAGACTTCTGGGTGATTTACTGGGTGAAACCATGTCTGATCACAAGGGCGAAGATTTCTTAGCGAAAGCTGAGGAAATCAGAATTCTCGCTAAGATGCGCAGGCAAGGAGACGACGCCCGGCTCGAACAACTTCATACCGTTTTAGGCGCCTTAGATGCTGATAATTTCATCTCGGTTGCACGCGCATTTAGCCAGTTCATCAACTTAACCAATATAGCGGAACAAGCCCAAGCAGCTGAAGATAGGACTCTACCCTTCCCCGAAACATCAGAACTGCAGAAATTGATAGGAAAACTCGATGGAGAAGTTGATCGCGAAATAATTGTATCGGCGATTACTAATGTTAGCTGCGAACTGTTACTAACAGCGCATCCTACTGAAATTACTCGACGAACGCTTATTCAAAAATACAACCGTATCGCAGAGCAATTAGGCAAAGTAGATAGCGACCGACCTCTTTCGCCTAACGACAGGACAGACCTAGAAAGGCTCATAGCCGAAGTTTGGCATACCGATGAAATTTCACATGACAAGCCGACCCCGCAAGATGAAGCAAAATGGGGTTTTGCGATTGTTGAAAATGCTTTCTGGGATGCAATCCCAGTTGTCTGGAAAGGACTTGATCAACTTCTAAAAAATTACACAGGGCGAGGGCTCCCCATTACAACAACCCCTATTAAAATTTCATCTTGGATGGGCGGCGACCTGGTCGATAATCCCGAGGTAACAGCTGAAGTCACCCAAGAAGTCATCAGACTAGCAAGATGGATGGCAGCAGATCTGTTCCTGGGCGACATAGATGAGCTATTGTCACAACTCTCCATGAGTGATTGCAACGAAGAAGTCGCTATTCTCTCAAACCATGAAGTTCAAGAACCCTACCGCGCAATTCTCAGAAGGATGCGCGCAAGACTCATTGCAACGAAAGCATGGTCAGTCAGCGACGCACTGCCGAATCCCGCAGTTCTGCTTCACAATGAAGATTTGTTCGAACCTCTTTTTGCCTGTTATCTTTCATTACAAGAATGTGGCATGGGCATCATTGCCGATGGACTACTGAAAGATACACTTATCCGTGTCTCCACTCTTGGCATCACGTTAGTCAATATGGATATTAAGCAAGATTCCAATAAACACACCGAACTGCTTAATGAACTCACTCAATATCTTGAAATCGGCAGCTATTTGGACTGGTCCGAGAAGGCAAGACAAGACTTCATCGTTGGAGAATTAGAAAGTAAAAGACCGCTGATACCCGCGCGCTGGATTCTTTCCAATTCTGCCTGGGACACCCTACAGATATTTCAGTTAATTGCTCAAGAAGGCATCAGCGCAATTTCTAGCTACGTCCTGGCAAACGCGAAGAACCCTACCGACATCCTAGCCGTTGTTCTCTTGCTAAAAAAGTGCGGCTTAGAAGAAGTGCTGCCAGTGGTGCCGCTCTTTGAATCGCTTGAGGATCTAGAAAGTGCCGCTTGGACACTAGAACGATTATTAAGAATATCTTGGTATACAAATCACATTAAAGGTCATCAGCAGGTCATGATCGGTTATTCCGATTCTGCAAAAGATGGCGGACAGATGGCTGCCGCCTGGGCTCAATTCAAAGCACAGGAAGAATTGGTATCTGTCGCTGAGAAATATGGCATTAAGCTAACGCTACTTCACGGTCGCGGAGGAACTGTCGGACGAGGTGGCGCCCCCACCAGAGAAGCCATTCTATCTCAGCCCGCGGGTTCGGTACGCAACAGCATCCGACTAACAGAACAAGGTGAAGTTGTAAGATTCAAATACGGCTCTGCACCGCTGGCGATCAAAAACTTAGACATGATCTTAAGCGCAACGATTGAAGCTAGTATCATTTCCCCACCAGCGCCACGGGATAACTGGCGCGGTCTAATGGATCGACTATCTGAAACCGCAACCGAGAGCTACAAAGAATCAATCCAGAAAAACGATCGATTTATACAATACTTCGACCAAAGTACCCCAGAAAAAGAATTATCTCGGCTTGCGCTTGGCGGCAACAATGAGGAACAGCTGAAAGAAAACCGAAGTATCAGCGAATTGAGGGCAATCCCATGGGTTTTCGCATGGACTCAGAAACGCCTGATGATTCCCGCATGGCTAGGTAGCGATGCAGCATTTAACCAAGAATTTACTGGTAAAGACTCACATACCCTTAAGGAAATGATCGAAGAATGGCCATTTTTCCAATCCTATCTCGGTATGTTAGAAATGGTCTTAAGCAAAGCAGATATTGAAATTTCTGAAGATTACGATACAAGCCTCGTTGATGAACCACTACAGGAAATTGGTAGAGATTTTCACCGACGTCTCAGCGACTTGATAGCAAGTATCAATAAACTGAAAGGCCAATCGTCTCTACTTGAAAAGTATCCTGAAATTCAGCGGGCCATCGATCTACGAAATCCATATACGGATCCACTGCACTTTCTACAAATAGAATTACTATCCCGATCAAGAAATGCAGGGTCGAAGGAACTGGAAAAAATCAACAAAGCGTTATTAGTTACCATCGCCGGTATCGCCGCAAGTATGCGAAATACGGGATAGCAACCTCGCTAAAGAAACATTACTTTTTCAATGGCACATCTGTTGTTGATCCAAATCGCAAGTTTGGGTAATATGCACGCCGTCCAATCACCCAGATTGGCTATGTGTCATCGTTTTAGTTTAGCAGCTATAGCTCAGCTGGGCCGGGGTCGCGCACGACAGCGCTACACTGGCCGGAGATGTAGTTCGTACGTTGTTTTGTTTGGGGGCTATAGCTCAGCTGGGAGAGCGCTACACTGGCAGTGTAGAGGTCGGCGGTTCGATCCCGCCTAGCTCCACCAAACAACCATCCCAGCAAGTCCAGCCTGATTCACTGTCCTTCATCCGCAATTCAGCAAGCCCTGCAAGGTGATGCAATTCTGACATTTCACTACCTGCTTTCGTCCACAATGAATTTCATAGCTACATTCAATGCGGATTGTTAGAACATGGCTTTGTTCGCTAATCTTGTTCGATATCATGGTGTTCGGACGCTATCCGCAGGACATCGCCATATACAAGGCACGCTCACCTATTCATCACACAGAACAACTCAACGCCGCTTGCATCTTTTTTCAGGGACTAGAAGATCAGGTTGTGCCACCGAATCAGGCCGAGATGATGGTTGAAGTTTTGCGCGACAAAAGCCTGCCTGTTGCCTATGTACCCTTTGAAGGCGAGCAGCACGGTTTTCGTCAGGCAAAAAATATTAAACGAAGTCTTGAGCTCGAATATTTTTTCTACGCGAGTGTCTTTGGCTTTACACCCGCTGAAACTATTGAACCCATTGCAATTGAAAATCTGACAACCTGACAACCTGACGTTATCAGCGCAGGCTTAGCATCGATATGAAACTTGGAGACTTGGGGTCATTGTAACTACTGTGACACCAAATTTTTCTCCTGCGTTTCCGGCGAGGTTTTTTGAAGTCCACGCGCGACGTTTTCGATAAAGTCATCGATGACTCCCTGCACCTCTTCAGCATGCGTGAAGGGCATCATGTGATCGCCACCATCAATCACATGAAACTTTGCACCGGGGATCGTCTTCGCCAGAAGTTCGCCGTGACTAAAATCGACGTTTGTGTCGGCGGTACCGTGAATAATAAGCGTCGGTACGCGTACTTCTTCAATGGGTAGGGACAGATTCGAGAATTGGCTCACATCATTGTCCATGCCTGGACCACGAAGTGAGGGTGGCCACAGTGACCATGAGAGCGCTTTGATGGTAGCAACCTTTGCAGGGTCTTGCAGCGCGAGCTGCCTATTTACAGGGTCAGGAATCATCATTTGCATGACCGCCTCATCAGACCGTAAATCATTCATACTGAACACCAACCAGACGAGAAAGTCTGAAGAAAGAAATGCAGGTAACTCTTGAAGTTCTGTGGACTGACTTACCGCTTCAATCGCGATCAATCCAGTTGTCCGTTCAGGAAACATTGCGGCAAACGCAATTGCTGATGGCCCACCGCCCGAAGCTCCGATAACGATCACAGATTCGATATTCAGTTTATCCATCAAAGCAATATAGGATTGAGCCTGTTCAGCCGGTGTTCGTCCGACGCTTAATGGTGTGCCGAGATAGCCTGGTCTTGAGGGGGTGAGTATTTTAACATCCGAGTTATCTTCAATCGTCTGATCGTATCCGCCAGGCGTTCCATGGAGAAAAAGTACATTGGGTGCTCCATTCCCCTTTAGCAAATACTGAAACACGCCGGCGTCAGTCTCAATGAACTCTCCCCCGAAGTGCAGCGCATCGTAGTGCTCTGAACGCCAGCTATAGTAACTGACAGTGATGATCAGCACGGTACTCAGCAGTAATACTGCAATGAATAGAAGAAATTTGAACAACATCTTTTTGTGCCCCCTGAGCTTGTGTTCAGCATTGATAATGAACGAAAAATAGGCGTATTACTATTGAGGGGATATAAGTTGAAACGCTTGCGGTTGAATCTGACAAATTCTCGCTAGGGGCGACAAGCCGTTTTTACCAACAGCATTCAGATAACTCTCAGAAATCTAGGCGCTCGAATCTTCGATCTGAAACATCAAAAAGGGACACATTAGCCGTGGGGTCAGTGTAGCTACTTTCGCCCCAAACTTTCAAATGTGTTTTCTTCAATAATCCGGTCGATAAGTTGATCAATTTCCTTATCGGGCTCATAACCCGCCGCCAAACGATCAAGCACCATTGTTGCTGCTTGCTGCAAGCCAAACTCGAGCCCCACCTCACACTGCCAATCACCAATGACTTGTTTGAGATATCGGTTATCAAACATCACAGAATTCGCTTTGTCGCCGAGCAGTGGGCCTTGCCACAAAGGCTGGTGGTGAATCAGACGCTCACTCGACACATGCACCAGCGCCGCTTCGACGCCGAGTACGTTGGCGCTAGATAGGATCAACTTGTCCCATGTGTGTGCTTGCTCGTCGGTGATGTGGAATGCTTTGCCGAGCGCCTGATCGTTAAGAAACAAACAGCAAAACGCGCGGGCAAAATCCGCCGCGTGGGTTAATGTCCATAGCGATTGACCATCACCGTGCACGATGATCGGCTTACCGTTTAGTAGTCGCCAGGTTTGGTGATTACCATCAATCACAGCACCCGGCAAACGGCTGCGGTAAGTATGACTGGGCCTGACGATTGTATAAGGCAAATGGTCTTGGCTAATCAGCAAGTCTTCACAAGCTATTTTCTTTCTGGCGTACTCCCAGAAAGGATTCGACAGGGGCGTCTGCTCGGTGATGACATGGTGCTGACAGGGCTTTTCGTAGGCCGATGCTGTCGAAATAAAAACATACTGTTTGCATCTCGATGCGAAAAATTCTAAATCCGCCTCGACAGTCTTCGTGTCAAAGGCAAGAAACTGACAGACCACATCGAAAGACGCATTTGCTAACGCCTGATATGGATTTGGCTCGTGAATGCTGCCAGCGAAATGCCTGACACCTTCAATTGGATGATTGCCGCGATTAAAAACAGACACGTCATGACCAAGGGCAAGTGAATGCGCGACGCAGGCCGTGGAAATTTCCCCACTACCACCAATGTAAAGAACGCTAGTCATGGTTGGGATAAGGATGCACGGGTTGATGCTCAACCACACGAGCACCACCTAATAAATGTGCATCAAGAAAGTGATTAACGACTAACGGCGCGTCAACAAATCGCGCATTGCGATACACGCCATGCAAATTAGGCGCGTCGAATGCTGACTTTACGTCTGCATCAAAAACTAATCGACCATCACCTAAAGCACCAGAATCAAGCTTCTTGAGAGAAGGATCTAATTCACAAGCGCCCGCATCTTCTTCGGACAAATTAACGAGGGTGCCGCGCTGATGTTTTGATATCGCCGAATGATAAGTCAACGCAACCAACGGTCTCGGTGTATCTGACGAATTTTTTACGCCGCGATGCCACATGCGAGGATCACGAAAGCAGACGCCACCGGCAGGTATTGTCATCGACGCCGGCGGGCTCCACTTTTCAACGGCTTCCGGATGATGCACGGGTTGCTCACCCTTACCCCAGGTAGTGACAGCCGTTTCACGATGGCTGCCCGGATATATTTCTGTCGCACCGACGGCATCGGTAATCTCTGACAAGGCCAACGAGCAAGAAACCGTTGTCGTATTGGGCGGCCAGCTTTGACCCGCGGCTTTGGCCGCCTGCTCAGTCGTCCAGGCATAGGGCCGATCGAAATGCAGCGGCTGATAACCGCTATTAGGACAATTTACATTCCCATTGTAAAAACCCAGCCAGGCGCCGGGTCCCAATAGTTTTGTAATCACACTTTCGAGTATGGGGTTAGCGACCAGCTCTTTTTGAACATAGGGTGCGTGACGACGCGGACCCAGTTGCAGATGCCCTTCTGCAGTATGCTTCTCGTGCATCGTCAAACCTGACTTTTCACGAATCAGCTCAACGTCCTCAAGAAATGCTTTTACGAGGGGTTTACAAACCGAAGCCGGCACGAGCCCGAAGACAACCGCAAAACCAATCGAATTGAAGCTGTCTTGAATCAGCTCAAGTTTTTCCTCAGACAGGCTGCTTTCGCGCCATTCTTGCTCTGTCACTTGAAAGTGCTGCTTATTCATTAACTCGCTGCCTTCACTTGCTATTTTCACTTGCCATCATCACTTGCTGCCTTCACTCGGGTTATCTTTCCAACGATGCCGGCGTGTCGATGGCCATAATTGTACACGTAAACCATTTGCCGATTTCGGATGAATAAAAACCTGCGATGTGCCAACCCCAATCAAATGAACACCCTGCGATTCGAGGTTTTCGACAGTGGCGTCCAGGTCAGCAACTTTGAGTGCAACGGTATACACGCCCTCACCACGTGATTCAAGTACCTTTTCAATAGGCGACTGCTCACCCATTGGCGCAATCAACTCAAGGAACGTATCGTCGTCAAGCAGAAAGAACGCCTGGCGAATGCCTACTTCCGGCAGATCTGCTCTGTGACTCAGTGGTAAACCAAATTGGTTCTGCCAGGTGTGTATGGCCTGGTCAATATCTCGAACCAATATCACCACATGATCGGCACCGGTAAAAGGCATAGCTGTCTCAAAAAATTATACTCAGCCAATGTTATCACGGTCTAGCGGCCTAAATACGCTAGCAGTTAGTCGATGAGTCGTTGATCTAATGTCGAATCAGATGCTGACCGGCTTCGCGTTGACTAAAAGCTTGTCGCCTAATCGAGATATTGCTCTGTCGCTCTATAAGTTTGCCTCGCCTGCCGCAGCGACAGCCAATTGCGTAAACGCTTTTACCCATTTGGCGGCTAACTCTAGATCAACAGCATCTGGCCAACGGTCTGCCGAGTGGTGAAACGGCCCGTTTCCTCCCAAGATAGAAACATACCGGCCCTGACCATCGTAGACGTTACGTGCCTCGCCTAAGGGGCGCTACCCAATCGGCGTGACAGCAGCTGGCGTCAAACCATTTCGTTTGAGCCAAGGATTGAGGCTCGCAACAGCCTCACTATCGGAATACTGGAGTCTGACCTGCGCACCCAACTTCGCAACAAAATTGGCGCCAAGGTGCATCCAGATATGAGCATCCTGAATCAATCCGGCATTATTGTGCAGAAACAAGTCGAGTCCCGTATGCCCTAACTCATGACCGGTATTTGCGGCGAAGATGACATCTCTTTTTGGCATCGAGGATTTAACCGCGCGCATGATTTCTAGAAAACAGGCGATGCCGCCGCCACGTTCAGAAGCATTTACCCACCAACCACTGCGAGGCGTCATCACAACAAACGGGAGCAAGCTCGGGATTGCTTCCTTCAATTTTAGCTTCTACATTTCTTGCAATCGCTTTGACATATTCGCAATGAAGCACAAAACCAACTTGGGTCTCAGACTTCATCGCAGCTTGGCTGTCTGTACAGTGCTTGTTTGCCACCTGCAATACCGGAGGTCCAAAGGGTGCGGTGAAGTCCTCCGCGTTAAGTAATGCCACGCCCTCTTCTGGTAACCGGCTGTCCGTGACGACAACAATAGCTCTGTGTAGGCCCGTTTTTCTTACGGCATGAGATACTGCCCGTGATGCCAGCTGCGTCAGTGTAGAGGCAGTCGTAAAGTGGCGCACCTTAAATTGTAGAACCGGCTAACGACAACTGGGCCGTAATGGGCTGCAAACGCTGAAACTCAAACGCGGTATCAGTGGCGGCTACATCGAGCATGTCAATCCTGCGCATCAGCCAATTAGCACTCTGATTATCAACATAGGTACCGGTGCGGTGAATACCCTGTCCGGCATACTCGCTGATGATGTCAGCAATTCTACTTTGTGTAGCGCTTTGTACAGAACTTTGCATCGTGTTTTCCTCGGCCAACAGTTGGAACTTCATGGGCAGCAAAGTCGCCAGCATGCTGCCTTGAAAAATTCGGCGTTTTGATGTCATCTAATTTCCTCCCAAATGAAAAACTCATCGACAAGCTGCACGCGACCATCTTCTTAAATTAGAGCATACCCGCCTCAATTGAAGCAGTCGAAGCATCACAGGAACAGGCGCTGTCAGTCATTTCAGCAGAGTTCTTCGTGATAGCGATGATCTGATGTCTTAATTTAAGGCTTTGTTGAGAATAAGTAATTTAAACCGCATTTCCCTAAATTTCAAAAGTATCCCGGCAAAGAATTATTAGGCAAAAAGTTTGAGGTAACAGCTTGTCGGTACTGGCTGGCTAAGACAAGGGCGCATGGAAAGTGTTGCGGAATCAACAGATGATCGCTGTTGGCCGAATCCAGCAGAATCAACTTGGCGGGTGAATGCCGCTAACCACTCTAATGCGACCCTGTTGCCGAGTTGTTGGAAAATGCTGATGTCGACCCAAAGGCGACAAAATCAAAACCTCGATGGGGACTCAGAATCTTGGTTTGATAGGAATTTAGTCGTATAGACGATCTCTGAATCCATCAACTCAATCATCTGGTCAAAACGCGGGTCATCTCGAATGGGATCCCATAACTGACCAATCCTCAGGGAGCTAAGCATGATTAGATCGTGATCTTCAATTGCGACTTCGATTGCGGTGAAACATTCATCGAGCATTCCTAGGCTTAAATAACCAAGCGCTATGTGTAACGCTTCTTATGTCTTGTGTGGCGAGTCCACAGGTATCTGCATAGCCTCCTCACGTCTGTCGAAATTCACCAATAATTGTACATAACGTTTAGGGTATATTAGCTTCTGTTTGGATCAGGATAGTTTGAACGATTCGCGGGCTTCATCCTTACGTCCTAATTCAAGTAAAATTTGTGATTTTAAACGTAGTGCATCTGCTTGTTCATTCTCGAATACCAAATTGAGCACTCTGCTAGTGAAGTCCAGCGCTCGTTCGTAGTCACCTATCAAAAGCCATACCAGCGATGCATATTTAAACGCATTAATCGGGCCGAGCCCCCAGATTCACGTTGCGTGAGTCTGTTGGTAATGCGTATTGCGTCGTCAACCCGACCTCCTACAGTGCTATTCGAATCAAACCCTGTAATCCCTGAATACCAGCAGCAACATCATTATTCATCCAGCAATGAGTATGTTTTTTCAGCCTTGGCGAAGTTTAGATCCAGTGTGGCGTAAAGCCCCCCTTGCAGAAATCTCAGGTATTGATCGTTTGGGTCCAGCGCGAGCGCTTTCTCGGCAACCTTATGGGCTTCCCTTGATAGTTCGATAAGAGGGACGCTGCGATCAAACCGGCTAAGATAAAGGCTCAACAATTGAGCTTGAGCTAGTTGAAATCTAGGGTCAATTTCGACTGCTATCTTCACCCGATTCAGCGCATCCTCAAAATCATCAGTTTTGCCATAAATGCTCAACAAGAGAAGCCTATTGCTTTTTATTAGATGTAGCATTGCATTCCTGTTGTAACCCACAACCAACTCCGCTAAAACACCGAGCGGTCCTGCTGCCAGCGTTTCAACCTGATCAAACAAAACGTTGGTTTCTAACAATGTTGCAATATTATTCGCCAAGCTCGATTGCATTTCAAATTCAGTGGATGGAGCTCGCTCAGAGGTCTTTGACCAGACATGGAAACCATCTTTGGATCGGAAAAGTTGGGCTGTCACCCGCATCTTATCGTCTTGTGAGCGAATACTTCCTTCAAGCACGTACGCAATATTGAGTTTTGCTCCAACTTCAACCAAATCTTGGCTCATCGCCGATATTGCCAATCCAGAGCTAATTCAGAAGATTTTGGAGCACATCGAACCGCAGCCATCGAACCGCAGCCACCACCGATTAAACCTGCGACAGCGATCCAATCATAAAACATGCTCGGTCAAACAAGCCAAATCACCCCCGCCCTATATAAATATCTTTTCCGTGATCAACCCGCCTTCTGTAATACATTAGATCATTGGCTATTCAGACATTGACTATCCTCAACCGCAAAACTGTCATTCAAACTTTCAATTGCTAAAAGCCCTAATTAAGATACTTTTAAAATTCGGAGTAAATGCGGCTTAAAATTACTATCCTCGACCTGAACCTGCGCGGACTCATCGAAATCCGTCCTTACGCATTCCAATGCCGTTACATCCGATTCGTGTTCCGTTTCCATACGGTTTCTCTCAGCCTCTAGATAATGTAAGTTGAATTAGCTTGTTTATAGGCTAATGTTTTAGGATTGGCTTAACATCAGCAATTACCATACATAACCGTTCTTCAGAAAATGTGGTTTATTTCCCTTATCTTCCGCAGCGGATTTACTGTTGATAATTTCAGTACGAGGGATTTCACTCCGGCATCCAGCTTTGGTCTTCCTCGATTACGTCCCTTGGATTTGTGACGCCAATACAACTTGAATGCTCGACGATGCCAACTTCAAGCTTTCGAGCTAGCCATTTCTTGAATGTTTGGATCAAAAGTAACATCAAGAGACATTAATCTAAAAATGTCTGAGAGGCGACGGTGGCAATGCTTAAAAGTATTTGCGAAGGACACGTGTTTTTCTAACGTCATAGATTTGTCCTTCGTCATAACTAGATAATTTGGCGACCTGTCTATCTGCGCGATCGGTACTAACACATTAAATTGCCAGTACCGAACTCGCCGAAAGACCTTTAAGGGTTCTTGGATATGCTATCAACATCGAAGCGATCAGCATTCATCACTTTGTTCCAGGCGTTAACGAAGTCTTTAACAAATTTCTCTTTCGCATCATCCTGTGCATAAACCTCAGCATAAGCGCGCAAGACTGAATTAGAACCAAATACCGAATCGACTTGAGTGGCTGTCCACTTCACGGTGTTAGTCTTCCGATCGCAGATCTCATATAGGTTATTGTCAGTCGCCCTCCAGCGATAACTCATATCTGTCAGATTAACAAAGAAATCATTGCTGAGAACACCCTCTCGGTCAGTCAGCACGCCGTGTTTGGCGTCGCCATGATTGGTGCCCAGTACTCGCATACCGCCGACGAGCACCGTCATTTCGCAGGCGGTCAAACCCATCAACTGCGTGCGATCCAGCAGCAGCGCCTCCGGTGACACGATGTAATCTTGCTTTAGCCAATTGCGAAAACCATCATGAACAGGCTCAAGCACTGCAAAGGAATCTGCATCGGTCATCTCATCTGTTGCATCACCACGACCGGGGGAAAATGGCACGGTCATGTGAACACCAGCATCCTGAGCAGCTTTTTCAACTGCAGCGGTACCACCCAAAACAATCAAATCAGCCATGCTCACTTTGGTGCTCAATCCCGCTTGAACGCTCTCAATTGCGCCTAGCACCTTCGCCAGCCTGGCAGGCTCGTTACCTTCCCAGTCTTTTTGTGGCGCCAATTTAATACGGGCGCCATTGGCACCACCGCGATTATCTGATCCACGGAAGGTACGAGCACTATCCCATGCCGTAGTGACTAATTCTGACACCGTCAAACCACAGTCCAGCAATGTTGCCTTGAGCCCTGCTATCTCCGAGGCGCTCAAGCGGTAATCAACAGCCGGAATAGGGTCCTGCCATACAAGATCTTCAGCAGGCACATCCGGTCCTAGATACCTGCTTTTGGGTCCTAGGTCTCGGTGAGTTAACTTGAACCACGCACGCGCGAATACTTCTGAGAAATACGCTGGGTCTTTGTGAAAGCCCTCGGAAATTTTCCGGTAGATAGGGTCCTTGATCATGGCCATGTCCGCATCGGTCATGATGGGAGTGCATTTGATGGAAGGATCTTCAACATCAGCAGGCTTGTCTTCTTCCTTAATATTGATGGGCTCCCACTGCCACGCGCCCGCTGGACTCTTCTTCGATTCCCAGTCGTAGCTGAATAACATATGAAAGTAGCCGTTATCCCATTGGGTGGGATTCGTAGTCCATGCGCCTTCAAGACCGCTGCTTACTGTGTCACGACCAACGCCCTTGCTTTGTGGGTTGTGCCACCCAAGTCCCTGCTCGGCAGCGTCTGCGCTTTCCGGGCTGGGACCGAGTAAGGATGCATCACCATTACCGTGACATTTACCAACCGTGTGTCCACCGGCCGTGAGGGCTACGGTTTCTTCGTCGTTCATAGCCATGCGGGCAAACGTCAACCGCACGTCTTTAGCTGTTTCTAGTGGGTCGGGTTCGCCATCAACGCCTTCTGGGTTGACATAGATAAGCCCCATTTGAGCGGCTGCCAGCGGATTATCAAGCGTCTCGGACGTATCGGTGGTGTGACGCTCTGGGTCTTTACCGAGCCACTCGCTTTCCAAACCCCAAGAGGTGTCTATTTCCGGATGCCAGATGTCTGCACGGCCACCGGCGAACCCGTAGGTGTCTAGTCCCATCGATTCGTACGCCAGAGTGCCAGCCAAGATAATCAAGTCCGCCCAAGATAGTTTGTTACCGTATTTCCTTTTAATAGGCCAAAGTAAACGTCGCGCCTTATCCAGACTAACGTTGTCTGGCCAGCTGTTGATGGGCGCAAAGCGCTGGTTCCCAGTACCGCCGCCTCCACGACCATCGGCAATGCGATACGTGCCAGCAGAGTGCCAGGCCATACGAATCATCAGACCGCCATAGTGCCCCCAATCCGCTGGCCACCAGTCTTGGCTATCTGTCATGAGGGCATGCAAATCGCTTTTTAGCGCTGCGAAGTCAAGTTTCTGGAATTCCTCTGCATAATCGAAATGGGCACCCAAAGGGTTAGTTTTGGCATCATGCTGATGGAGAATGTTGAGATTCAGTGCATCGGGCCACCAATTCGTACTCGATGATCCAACAGAGGTACTGCCACCGTGCATTACCGGGCATTTACCCTTAGTGTGCGTTGCTTCATTATTCATGGTGTTTATTCCTTGATTGAAGTTGATGGGATTAACGTGTGAGTTCAATTCTATCGCTCTTAAAGAAGAACGAAAACAAGAACGATACGCCAATTTTCAGCTTTAACAGGTGACTTAGATTCCAATCAAATACATTAACACTAGGGATGGAAAGCCGCCTGAGTCGCGTTTTGAACTCGTCAAGATGTCGCTGCACTGCGTTAACGCGAGCACAGCTGCGAAACATCTATCAGCTAATAATCGCTCTTAGCATCCAAACATTTTCTTCATGCACGCCGATTCGTCTGGTGAACAAGTCAGCGGTTTTCACATCCGACATGCCATCGATTTCTGGCAAAGCGTGCCGCAAGGCCTTGGCAATAAGCTCGTTGCCTTCAATCAAACGCTCAATCTGCACTTTGAGGTTATCGCCTTCCTTTGGGCTGTTGAGCGCCGAACCACGCGCGAGTTCTTCGACGGAGTGCGGCGCCATAAACCCGAGGGAGCGGATTCGCTCAGCTAACTTGTCAACGGCTTCGAACATGTCGCGATATTGAGCCTCGGTCAGCTTGTGGATGCTGTAGAACATGGGTCCCTGAACGTTCCAGTGGAGTCCCTGAGTTGCGATCAGCAGATTAAAGGTATCCGCTAGTACTGTTTTGACTGAACCCGCGGCGGCGGATTTTTCGCCGTCGAGTAGTCCATTTTCCGTATGTAATTCAGTAGTTTGTGCCTTGAGCACTGACTGTGTCATGGTTCCTCCATAACGTGAATGTGGAGCCACCGTAACAAGATTGTTGCGTTAACGCAATTATCAGGCTATAAATACAATCACTCTAACGGGAAAAAGCAATGGGCACGCCGAACTTACAGGCCTCAGTACGATTATTTGACCGGTTTCTTGTCAACGCCAGAAAAGCCCTAGGGCCTGATGTCACTGCACTGCGGTTGCACATCCTGCTCAATGTCTACTTAAATGAGGGGACCAACCAAAGCAAGCTGCTGACGCTACTCGATGTGACATCCGTCACCGCGTTATCCCGTAACCTAGCAGATATGTCGACGCTAACGTCCTCTAAAAAACCTGGCCCCGGTTTGATCGAACTTCGATTCGACGTAATGAACCTGAGACAGAAATCCATCCACCTGACCACACTTGGTCGAGAAATTATTAAGACGATACTGGAACAGACTCAGGATCTGAAATGAATGGGGACCACCATGAAACCCGGCGCTTGCAGTGCAACTCGCGTCCAGGTTTCGTTGCCATAGCGTTGGATTACCTAACCGCCGACAAAGCCCTGGTGATAAACGTCCCATATGCTCTGCGTGAGCGCTTAACCGTAGCTGTCCTCTCGATGTCTTTGTAGGTGATCGTGAAAATAGACTGCCAATCTCTGCCGTACTCAACGCCTTTGTAAGGTAGTCAAGCAGTAAACCTTTGCCCAGCCCACCATCGTTGATTCCTTGCGTGAGACACCTTTCAATTGCGCTGCGTTGCTGCACTAAAGCCCCCTAGTCAAAAGCCGCATTCGGTTGAACAGGTGGTTCAACCTGGATTTGCGCATCGGACACTGGCGATAACCACACTGCAGGTGTCAATAAATGCGGCTTTCGAATTTTCTCTATAACCCGTTGGCGAATAGCAAGGTGACCCGCGGCCGCGCCGTAATATTAGACAGCAGGTCAAAATTGTCGGACTATTGCTCCTAGACTAGCGGTGGTGTTCCAACTTAAAACAGGCGGTGAGCAAATCAGCTATAGTCAAGGCCCGAGGGTCACGAACTGCGACTGAAAGGAATTTGAATGTTAGTAATTACTGATGACGGGAATGTAAGAACCATTATACTCAACCGTCCCGAAGCGATGAATGCTTTTAACGGGCAACAATTCGATGAACTAACCGAAGCGCTCTTGGCGGCAGGATCAGATTCATCAATCCGCGTCGTTATTTTGACCGGCGCAGGTCGAGCATTCACAACAGGTCTGGATCTAAGTGAAGTGGGCAAAGATATAGAGCCACCCAAGCATGGCGTTCCTGGCCTATTCAGTACCCTGGTCGATTTCCCGAAACCGCTGATGCTGGCCATCAATGGATTCGGTGTCGGGTTCGGCACGACAATTATCGGCATGGCTGATATGGCCTTTATGTCAGAAAGCGCGCGACTACGATGTCCGTTTTCCTCACTCGGCGTGGTCGGTGAAGCCGCTAGCACATACCTCCTCCCTCGTTTGATGGGACCTCAGGCCGCGGCTTGGATGCTCTATTCATCAGCCTGGTTTAATGCTGAGGAAGCAAAGGCCTCTGGTTTGGTGCTGGATTTTTTCCCTCATGACACTGTGCAAGAAGAGGTCATGAAACGGGCTCAGGCTATTGCAGCAAACTCGCCTGTGGCATTGATGCGAGCTAAGGAACTCGCGATGGGACCCCTGCGCGAAATGATTCGGGCAACCATGGACGCGGAAATATGGAAGCCATTAACGCTTTTCTTGAAAAACGTGAGCCTGATTTTTCAAAAGAACCCGATTTTTCAAAATTTGGTTAGCGCCTAACAGTAAACTGGAAATAGGAATCACAATGCCTCAACCACTCTCTGGCTATACCGTCATTGAAATGGGGACCGCTATTCAGGGACCCGCTGCCGGTGTTTATCTCTCTGACATGGGTGCTGAAGTTGTTAAGATTGAACCGCCCACTGGCGACGCCAGTCGATTCCACCGTGGTATCAACAACAACCCGATGGAAACACCTGGTTCAATGTTTATCGCGGGCAATCGAGGTAAACGATCGGTCTGTATCGATGTAAACACTGAAACCGGAATAGAAATCGTTCGTCGACTCATTAAAGATGCCGATGTCTTTATGAGTAACTACAGAGCGTCATTCCTGAACCGATTAGGCCTCGACTACGAAACACTCGCTGAAACAAACCCAAGCCTCATATATGCCGCCGTTAACGGCTTCGGCTCTTTTGGTCCAGATGCAGATAGACCCATGGTGAGGGCGCGGTCCAGGCCCGCGGTGGTCTAGCCAGCATGTGCGGCCCAGCAGACGGGTTACCGATGCCCCCGGGGGCCACAATTGCCGACGCCGCCGGTGCCATGCAGTTTGCGTTAGGTATTGTCACCGCTTTATTGGCAAAAGAGCGCCACGGTGTCGGCCAAAAAGTATGCACCTCAAGCCTCGGCACCCAAATATGGTTACAATCGTGGGAGACACAACACTGCCTGATGACGGGCAAGTCACTGCACCGCGATGGCGGCCATATGCCAAATATTCGTGGTCCTTGGGGCGTCTATGCTGCCGGTGACGGCGAAAGCTTTGTGTTTACCCTACTCGACGATGATGCCTGGGCGCCATTCTATCATTTTGGAGGCATGCCGGATTTGGCCAAGAACCCACTTTGGGACGCTGGCATGAAACGCATGGGCGCAGTGCCCGACGGGCAAGATGATGCAGCGGTCGCTCAGGTACGGACTGACATGGCAAAGGTCTTTACCAATCGAACGTCGGCGGAATGGAATGATTTTTTTAATGGACGCGACGACATCATCGTTCAGAAAGTCCAGAACCACGCCGAAGTTGTTGACGATTCACAAACCATCGCCAACGAGTACGTTGTGCCGATGGTATTCGACGGCTTGGGTGAATCTCGGGTTGTCGGCAATCAGGTTCAGCTAAGTCAAACCCCAGGATCCCTTAAGGGCCCACCCCCAAGGCTCGGCAACGCGACCAAAGAAGTGATGAAGGCATTAGGCTACACAGCGGCAGAAATCAGCTCGGTGGAACAGCACACGGCGGATATACGCAAAAAAACATTTGGAGTATAGCAATGATGGAATTGTGGACGGCGGCAACACCTAACGGGTGGAAGGTCAACATCATGACGGAAGAGCTAAAAGAGGCAGGTGTCGAAATGCCAGAGCTCAGCATGCGCGGCATCAACCTAATGGAAGGAGAACAATTCTCCGAGGAGTTCACACGCCATAACCCTAACCAGAAAATTCCTGTCCTAATTGACGGTGATCTCAGCATTATGGAAAGCTGCGCCATCTTGCAATATTTGGCAGAAAAGTATCCGAGTGATCTTTTGCCAACAGGCGATGCGCGCTGGGATGTTTTGCAATGGTTGTACTGGCAGGCAGCAAATGTTGGCCCCATCTTTGGTAACAAACTTAGCTACACGCGATATATGGACGACGTTGCAGAAGAAGCCAAAGCCCATCCACTCGAAAGATTTGGTAAAGAAGGACGTCGTCTTGCATCGGTGCTTAATAAACGCCTTGAGGGGCGATATTACGTTTGCGGTGACAATCTCACTATCGCCGATATCGCCATCTATCCATGGGTACGTGGTTGGAAGTGGAGCAAAATAAACATGACCGACCAGCCTAATGTCATGGCCTGGATCGATCGTGTGAGGGCACGCCCAGCAGTGGAACGCGGCCTGTCCTGGGGTGTACCGAAAAACGAAATTGACCAGTGGAGCGCAAAGCGTAAGGCCGACTACGCCAAAAGCGGCGCCTCGATCTCCGCGAACGATAATCTACGAACAAAGAGTTAAGCTATGACAGACCAGTACCGAATCTTCGGTGCGGAACTATCACCCTACTCCGTCAAGATGAGATCTTACTTTCGCTAAAAGCAGATACCTCATCAGTGGATCGTGCGTAACCCTAGCTCCAAAGAGGAGTATAAGAAGTACGCAAAGATTCCAATCATCCCGTTAGTTGTGACAACTAATGAGGAATCTCTGCAAGATTCTACGCCAATTATCGAAGCAATCGAACAGCATTATACAGAACGCTCTATTCATCCTGAAGATCCAGTCTGCCAGTTTATCTCAACACTGATTGAAGAAATTGGTGACGAGTGGGGTAACAAGTGGATGTTCCACCTCCGATGGGCACGGGATGAAGATTGCAAGAGCGTCGGTGGCAGAATTGCTGCACTAAACGCGCCAGGCGCAGATGAAGCGACCCGTATCACTATTCGTGATCAAATTATTAGTCACATGAAAAGCCGTGTTTTCTTTGTCGGGTCAAATGAACAAACCGCCCCACAAATTGAACATTCATTTGAAGATGGCATTAAGCTCTTGGACAACCATTTCCACAATCGAGCTTATTTGTTTGGCGACAAGCCATGCTTCGCAGAATTCGGTCTCTGGGGCAATAGTATTGTGCATGGACGGACCCAACCGGCAGCGCTTTGATTGAAGCCAGTTCACCTCACTTGCTCGATTGGATACACAGAATGTTGTGGCCAACTAACGAGGGTGATTATGAGTCATGGGAATCCCTAGCGCCTACGCTTATGCCGTTTGTTAAGGATCAAATCGGTGAATTGTTTGCCCCTTGGACGGTCGCGAATACGACCGCTATAATGTCACGCGAGGCTGAATTTTCCGTACAGCTGAAAGGACAGACCTACACCCAGAAGCTTCAGAAATATCATGCAAAGTCGCTGCAAGTGCTGCGTGACAAGTACGCTAAGGTTTCTGGCAACACAGAGCTCACTTCAGTACTCGAAACCGCCGGGTGCTTGATAGCCGTCCAGTCGTAATATTCTCAACTTAATTCTTCATTTGGAAAAAGAGGAAACTAGTTATGACGAACGACGTATCCAAATCAAACATGTTGTACGAGCGCGCCAAGGCTGTTGTCCCAGGTGGTATTTATGGCCACTACGGCTATTCCGTTCGTAAAACCGGACCTAAGTTTTTTTCGAAAAGCAAGGGGTCACATTTTTGGGACGTTGCTGGCAACGAATATATCGACTACATGTGTGCTTATGGCCCTATGATTTTGGGTTACAAACACCCCGCAGTTGATGAAGCAGCGCTTGCGCAACTTAAGCTGGGTAACACCATAAGCCTGGCATCACCGGTGATGGTGGAACTCGCAGCGATGGTCGCGAGAGCTGCGACTGGACGCAAGAAACTCATTAAGGTGGTTGAAGGCTATCACGGTGTTACACCCTGGATGCAGACCAAGGATCGCGCTGGAATCACGTCAACAGACCTAGAACAGGTCATCGAAATACCTTGGAATGATGTAGACGCTTTGCAAAAAGCGATTGATCAGAACCCTGGTGATATCGCGGGATTCATATCCTCACCTTATGACCACACGGTATTTTAGGACAACACGCTGCCTGCCGATGGATACTGGCAGCAGATAGAATCGAAGTGCAAAAAAATGACATTGTGCTTATTGTAGATGACGTTAGAGCTTGATTCCGCAATAATCTTAAGGGCTCAAATGTTAAATATGGGCTTGGCTAATGTCGCAGCGTCACACGGTTACGATTTAAACACGTCTGGTTTGTCTGCTATGCCCTATTACCGGCTCACGAATGTTAGTCGAAGAACACATTTTGCGTGGATCGATGAATGTGTAAAACGTGGCGTGTACCTGTTGGGGTACCACAATCACTTTGTCTCAACCACTCATACACAAGAAGACCTTAAGCGCACTTTTGAGATTGTCGATGATGCCTTTACGGCACTGGGTCAAGCTTCATCGCAGCGCCAACAAGCAGCAGAGGAATGATCGCTGCCTATTGCTGGCCACAGAGCGCTAAACACCGAGAATCCATTGCACTTTTTTGTCACACAAAGGCCGCCAGTTTCCAGATAGAAGTCATCCGCCAAGGCGCTACGGATAAATCTGTACTGATCAGAACCGGCATAAAAGGTTTAGATCAATCTATAGGTATGACATCGCAAGCGAAGGTTGTCAGTGGGAACCAACGATTGAACTGACTATCGACGCTGACTGGCCATCCGGCTTCTACCTCATTCGACTTGAAGACAGCAGAGGCAAAAAAGCTGATGCATTCTTTGTGGTTCGCGCCTCATAGCCAACTGATGCTATGTTCGTGCTGTCTACTTCTACCAGGAATGCTTACAACACCTGGGGGGTATGAGCTTCTACACTGGCGGACATGTCGTCTCTCCGATGCGTCCAATTCAACCAGGGTTTCTAACGAAAGCCGATCCTCATCGACATCGCATTGCCCGATTTATGAACTGGCCAAAACAAGATGCCCGAGATTTTGTTGCCGCTGGCTACGACGACTGGAGCATGGCTGCTGGATGGACAAATTGGGGAATTTTATTCGCTCAATGGGCAGAGACACAAGGCTACAATCTGGGCTATGCAGTGAGCCAAGATCTCGATCAACACGCCAATTTACTAGACTGTTATCCTGCATATATTTCTGTTGGGCATGACGAGTACTGGTCAGCGGGGATGCGAGACACGGTGGAGAACTTTATCGATACAGGCGGCAATGCTGCTTTCTTCTCAGGTAACACCTCGTTTTGGCAGGTTCGATTCAGCGATGGCTATCGACAGATGACTGGTTATAAATGCGATATTCAGAAAGATCCTGTTTACAATCCTAAGCATTCGCCTACGCTTGCAACCATGTGGTCCGATCCACTCATCGGGCGCCCGGAAAGCCAAATGACCGGCGTCTCGTTTAGTCGAGGTGGCTATGCTCGGATGCCAAATTCTCCCGAGGGCACAGGAGGCTAAACGGTTTGGCAACCCGAGCATTGGGCTTTTAGTCACACTTCGCTAAAAGCTGGCGAGGAACTTGGAGCTGAAGAAATGGTTGTTGGTTACGAGTGCGATGGCTGCGAACTTTCTTTTACTGATTCCAAGATGGTGCCCACATTTACGGATAACACGCCCGAAGGCTTTGAGATTCTTGCGACTGCCCCCGCTCACCTATGGGAAACGCAAGAAGGAATCGGTGACTTGGCTGACAATTACATCGGCGAACTCAACTGAGTGGCAGCTCGAATCGGTGGAAAAGACACCCCGGAAGTGCGAGAAAAATACGCCAATGGGCATACTGTACTAGGAATGTTCAAGCGAGGCTCCTGCGCAGTCTTCACCACTGGTTGTACCGACTGGGCTGACGGATTGCGAGGCAACGAAGTCGCACAAGTCACGCGTGACGTTCTCGAACAGTTCATCAAGGTGACGGCGGACCAATCCAAATCGAAGAGTCTCAGTAAAACAAGCGCGTATACATCAAGGGATAACGGGTATAGGAATGATAAAGCGTGTTTAACTCAGAATACAAAAGTATCGGCGATACGCTGCGTTAACCATGCCCTGGACAGCAACTCAGCACGCGTCACAGAAACGCTGAACCTGTCGGCATCAAACCACCGCGGCACAGTGACCGCGGCCATAATTGACAACAAGACCATCGTTGGAATAAATTCGGTAATCGAAAAGCAGCGAGATAATTTCACATAGCTATTTCAACAGCTTTACTAAGCATCCCAGTTTCGGCCGTGTACAGCAAACCAAATGCCGTAGTCCCGACTGAGGTATTGGGTGTGAGATGATAATACGTGCACCCGCCGGTTATGTAAGACGCAACAAAGTCGATATCCGGATTGGCATCCTTGACGGTCTTTAGAGTCACAGCGGTGGCGACTGCTGTATCGGCATTAGCCGCCACTGATGGTGAACTCGATTCCATCAGCCCCGTATAAATGCCAGCACAGTCACCGCCATTGACCGGCGCAAAAGGAGCGGCGTCGCACGCTGTCCCTGTTGAGGGGCCACAGGGATAACCCGTCGCGTTCACCTTAAGATTACCAAATAAAACGGTGCCCGCGTCAGGCTGACGTTTAGCAATCCAGTTGCCGCGGTACATTCCCATGCCTGCCTGCAAGCTGCCCTGAACGCCATCTCTCACTGACTGATGCGCCTGGTCGGATATATTGACAAATCTTGGCAGCGCAGTGACAGCCATAATACCGAGGAGGATAATCACTACTACCAATTCAATAATGGTAAAACCTGATTGCTGGTTATTCATAAACTTGTTGTTCATAAACTTGTTGTTCCTTATGTTGGTATTTGAATAGATTCTAGCCAGAACACAGGCGGTTGAGCACCAATGGGATCTATGCATAATTATCCGTTTTGCACGCCTTTAAGCCTGCGTTACCCATGAGTATAGACAAGCATTCAAGAGTGGCTATTTTTTATACAAAATTATTTAAATCTATTATCGTAGCAGTCTATTATCACAGATCAACATAGTGTAGCTCTATCCAGATTCGTCGCCGACAAATCCCACAAGGGCGGGAACACACCCAGCACAATGACGCCAATACCAATGATCAAAATGGGTTCAATCGCTTCCGCAAGCCCTTTGAGCTGACAATCTACTTCCTGCTCATAGAAAGCCGCGGCCTAGCTCAGCATTTCATCTAGGCTTAAAAAACTCATTGTGCCAAAGAATAACAAACGACCCCTGCTCGACCTAAAAGTTGCCTAAGAGAGCGACCCGACCACCTGTGAGCCAACAGATCCAGTCCATTGCAGTGATTGACCATCGAAGGGATCCTTACACCACAGCTGCGAATATTTCGATGGTATAAAGAGAACACTCTCGTGCCCCTGCTTACTTCATGTAAGCCATCACAGATGAAATGCGTCAGTTTTACTCTGTCCCTTTACTCTGACCCGAATGGCACTATTTTCGTTGGAAATAGAGAGATTTCTTACCTTCAACTAGGTCCCGTTGTTGTTCGATAATGTCAATTAAGAACTCCCGACAGGCGCGAACTCTTGCGGTTGCCCTGAGGTCAACATAGCTGAGTACCCAAAGCGCCAAGGTAGACGGAACCAAGGGAAATTTCAGTCGACGCAGGTCAGCCACATTGTCGCCTACATAACCGGGTAATCTTGCCACGCCCATATGGTTCTGGATACAGGCCAACATGGTGGTTGGGTCTGCTGATTGTATGGAACGTTTGGCCTCTGGGAAATATTGCTTTGCCCAATCGGGAATGTCTCGATCGCTGTTCCAAAGGACTAGGTGCTTAGGGGTAGGGTTATTTTCAAAAGCGATGTCTGCTTGCCGAGCAGCTAAATCTATCAAACTACCGGCACTATCCAGCCTCAATTGAATGCCTGGGTAAGCGCGTTTGAACAATCCTAGTGAGGCACCACCAATCGGCTTAAAACGTCGTATGCGGCGGTTAACGTTAGATTTCCCTGTAATTGCGTATCCAAACCAAATACTTGGCGGACCACAGCTTGGGACCGTTCTTCCATCGCTAAAGCGCGTTGGTGAAGTTGCTCACCTGCCTGGGTCATTGCGTACCCGGAGGGTAATCGGTCAAATAATCGGGTATTGAGTGTTTCCTCTAGGGCCTGGATCCTTCGGGCAACGGTGGTATGTGTTACAGCCAATTCACGCCCGGCGGTGCTTACACTTCGAGCTCTGGCCAGTGCCAGGGAAGACGAAGGTCGTCCCAATTCATAAAAGCTCCAAAGAATAGATGATCACCCTGTGCATTACTGCACATTATGAGTGCAAATAGGATTATGGCGTGCTCTGTGCGCTCAAGATAAAGTGCGTTTACTGAATCACTACGAACAGGAGCTAAGACCATGTCGACTACCCAGACCAACCAACTTACCCTGATCAGCCAAGCACTTTGCCCTTTTGTTCAACGGGCCGTTATCGCACCTGAGGAGCTAGGGTTGGAATACAAGAGAACTGATATTGATTTGAATAACAAACTCAAGCCGCCGCGGCCTAGTAACTTACTCTCAGACTATTGTATGAATCGAACTTAATTATTGGGCCTAGACCAACGGGAAAAAATCATGAAAAATGCAAACGAAAATTACGGACCTTGGGCATTAATTACCGGTACATCTAGTGGCATTGGAAAAGAAATTAGTGAGCAGTTAGCTAAGCAAGGCTTAAAAAGTCCGGATTCGTCCGGAGATGCGCTAAAACTTTAATCATCAGGACACCCTCGTTTTGCACCATCCGAACATTAATGTAACACCAACTCTATTGTTAACTTTCCGCGCGGCGGCCTACAATATATCTACTGTTGGTCGGGCTAGAACTACTGCGCTTAAAAAAGTTCATTTGTCACTGCCAACTGTAAAATAGGACGGCGCCAGCAAAATTCGGTTTGTTTCCAACCGGATTTTGCACTCAAGCATTCTCTCAGAAAACAACTGGTCCCTAGCGACCTACCGTACCAGAGTCCTTCTCCGCCTGCTCCTGCTGCCGTTTCGGCTCGCCATAACGGAATTCCATGATCGTCAATACAATACCTACGGCCATCAGAATGAAAACAAGAACAGCGACATAAATCAGATTCTCGGCAATCATAATTTCTCACTCCGAGCAGCAAGGCTGGACAATTTGAAGTAGATCCCGAATGAAAGAATGGAGGGTACCCATATAGCTGTAAACAAACCCTCGGTCTGATATCCCTCAAACCAGAGCAGGCCGGAGACAGCGAAGGACACCGAGACCGCAAGCATGATGAATAAATCGGACATTTTGAACATACTAAATTCCTTATCTAATGATTGACGTTTGTCCGAATAAGGGTTCGGGCTCTCCCTTTTAAATCTGGTGAAACCCAATCGCAGCGGTCAGCAGCCCTGCGATCGTGACCGCTGCTGGAATGCGGAGCCCAACCACACCAAAGACATCGATCATGGATGGAATCAGTCCCGTAAACCCAAGTGGCACCCACAGAAAAAACGGCGCTGCTATAAGGATGCCAAGCCAACCGACCAAATGCAATAGTCGTTGCTTGTTATCGTTCTGACGGGCAGCGAGTGTGTCTGTGTTCAAGATCTCAGTTTTATCTGTCATTCTGCCCCGCGAAGATTCGATAATATGGACAATGCCGAATGTTTTTTCTGGTTGCTCAATTGCAGGTACCCACGAAATGAAAATAATTAATCTTTATTGAGTAAAAATACGACAACGATCGACCAATGGCTCATAAATTGTTCTGTCCCATTTAAGCATAGATAGGTTTTTGAACAGAACCTTTCCGAGCTTGCGAAAGTATCTGCGCTGGTTTTTCGCAAGAAATTTTGTAACGTCCGGTTTAGGGAATAATATGTCGCTATAGATTTTCCAGAGAAATTTCTATCCATTTTAAATCTTGGTTTATGATCTACCGCGTGATCAGTAGCAGCTAACATACTTAATCATTCTTCGTAAAACGGGGTTTATGCGGTCGATCTTCCGAAGTGATGAACGCGCAAAAGCACAAGCACCATCATCTGAATCTGCTAGAGCCTGCCAATCCAGAGACATCTTTTGATTAACGGGTGAAAGTCTCCCCTGCCCCACCAGCAAACCCGGTCAGCGATCAACCCTAAAATCTGCAGGCCATTAGATCAGTGGCCAGTCAGACATTGACCATCCAAACGAACGCCAGATCACGGCGTCCTAAATTTGAGTGAACATCAGCAATTACCATAATTGACTCAATTCCAGTAATGTATCTCGTTTGCCTTATCCTCTTTCGGCCGGGCATCTCCATCCGTCCATTTGTTGCAGTTTCAGCTTGCCCTAATCGTCCCAACATTCAGCAGACTAAGCCGACCATGAACAGAACCTACCCATGAACGAAATCATCACCGATCGCAAAAAAAACTACACGCTGTTCGTATTAGTTCGGGTGTTTACCTCCAGCCATACAGATCGGCAGATCATGGGTAATCTTGGCCAATCAATAAAAGAGTCTCTACAGATATCAGATACACAATTGGGTTAACTCACTGGCATTATGTTTGCTGTATTCTACGCAACGCTGGGTATGCCAATGGCAATGTGGGCAGACCGACATAATCCCCCTGTTGTGTCTTTGTTTCACTGCGGCTTCACAAACGGGCGCCTTGTGGGCTTATGCTCTGCCAGCCGCAATGGCAACAATCTATGTGACACCAAGCTTTGCCTTGATTCAAAACCAAACGCCCCTCGAGATGAGATCAGTCGACGCTGCGATAAATCTGTTTATCACCAACATTATTGGTATGGCCTTGGGCCATTTACAGTTGGCTCTTTTAGCGACGTGTTCAGCCAACAACACGGTGTTGATAGCTTACGCTACGGCCTGGTGGTCGCCCCTGTCGTCTCAGGGTCTGGGTCTGGGTCTGGGGATGCCTGCACTACTATAGAACAGGCGTGTAGCTGAAAAGACAATCTGCAGAGAAAACTCAGACAGTTTGATCAATCACTGTGAACAGGCCTGCAATTTTGGCCCATTTTGTAAAAGTTACTTTCACATCAGTAGAGGTCATGCTGCTGAATTGACTGGAACTGGAGATCTAGATAGATCAATTTTGGATGCCAAATGACACCCCCTGCTCTACCGACTGACCTATCAAGCTATTCACCACACGAGCAGAACACCCCCATGCATCTCCCATACCTCAAGACACAGCGTCTGGTGTCATCACCTGACAAGAGCGAAATCTGAGACCAAGTGAGAATTCCCCGCTGCTTCGAAATTCGACGCTCAACATTGACTGGACTCGTAATGCACCCTGTTGATGGTCGTAAGAAAGTGTGCCATCGTTGATTTCAAACCAGCCGAGCGGAGCAGTGAAATGGGCACAGAACACCATGACCCGTACGAAATGGATATCGATGCAATTGACGTTAGCCAAGCCGAATACTTCCAGAACGACACCATCGGGCTCTACTTTGAACGTCTGCGCCGCGAGCGCCCTGTTCACTATTGTGCGAAAAGCCGGTTTGGACCTTACTGGTCCATCACCAGATTTGACGACATCATGGCGATTGAAAAAGACCATCAAGTGTTTTCCTCTGACGCCTACTTGGGGGGCATTCAGCTCACAGATTTTCCGAAAGGTATGGAGCGCGCCAACTTTATTAATATGGATCCGCCGGAGCATGATGCACAACGGAAAGTTGTGAGCCCCATCGTTGCGCCTTCTAATCTGGCCAATATGGAGGGAACCATTCGCGAGCATGTGATTGATATTCTGGACCACCTCCCTTTTGGGGAAGAAATCGACTGGGTGGACAAAGTATCCATCGAATTGACCACCCGGATGCTGGCGACGCTGTTCGATTTCCCCTTTGATCAAAGACGAAAACTAACCTATTGGTCTGAGGTGGCAACCGCGGATCTCAGGAGGAGTGGTGAAATAAACACCGAAGAGAAACGAATTGCAGAATTGGGTGAATGCCTTGCTACCTTTAAGCAGTTGCTCGCCGAACGTGCTAACCAGCCACCGAAGGATGATCTTGTATCTATGTTAGCCCACTCTCCAATGGTCAACCTGGATGATCAGCAACTCCTCAGCACGCTCATCCTGTTAATCATTGGCGGCAACGACACCACACGCAATTCGATATCTGGCGGCTTACTGGCACTCATGCAAAATCCTGATCAGTTTGCAAAGCTCAGAGCAGATCCAACTTTGGTGAAGTCACTTGTGCCTGAGATTATCCGTTGGCAAACACCACTCACCCACATGCGTCGTACGACAACGAAGGACGTGGAAATCGGCGGTGTAACCATTCCTGCAAGCGCAAAAGTCGCCATGTGGTATTTGTCGGGGAATCGAGATGAGCAAGTGATAGAAGATGCTGATCGATTTATCATCGATCGTAAAAACCCACGACATCACTTGTCATTTGGTTTTGGCGTTCACCGCTGCGTCGGCAATCGACTCGCGGAGATGCAGATCCGTGTATTGTGGGAAGAAATTCTCTCACAAGATCTGACCTTTGAATTAATGGGCGAGCCCGAGCGCACCTACTCACACGCCGTCCACGGCTTTACTAAATTGCCTTTGAAATTAGCAATGGGGTCAGAGTAATGGGACAGAGTAAATAAATGGGGTCGGAGTAAAATTTACAAACACCGAACAACAATTGGGTTCGAAATAGCACATAAATACGTTTGGCAGCTTCACTGAGGGGAATAATCGCAAGATGTAATGAACTTAAACAGTTTACGCTGACCCTGGTTATTTGTTATTCGTATGCGACATGTAAATTCTACTCTGACCCCATTTATTGCAACCACCACCAAATAAACCTGCAATAGCTATCCAACCATAAAACATGCTTGGTCAAACACACCAAATCACCCCTGCCCGACCTTTAAATCTTCTCAGCGATACACCCAACAGCCTGTAAGCCAGCAGATCAGCATCGTGCAGTCATTGACCATCTAAGGGATCGCCACGTCACTAAGTCCTAAATTTGACTGAACATCAGCAATTACCATACTTGACCGTTCTTCGGAAAATGTGTTTTATGGGCTTTTTTCTCCGTTCCTCTTTTTCGAACGAGGGATTTTTAGCTCACGGTCATCCTATGGTTTTCCAATTTCCGCTTAACAGACTCAACTCAGCTTGAACCCTGAATAACCAGCAGCAGCGCTGGCATCACAATGGGCCATATAGTTGCCGGCACCCAGATGATTCAACAACTGGCGCGGTTTACCTGGAATATTAGCACCCATATACCAGGAATCTGCCAGCGGCAGCAGCGTTCCGTCCGCCAACTTTTCCATATGCGTGTTCCACTCCTCGGCAGCCTCATCTGTTGCTTCGATCCGCTGCTTGCCGTTGTCACGCAGGTAGCACAGGCAATCCACCAGCCACTTGCCCTGCATCTCAGCAGCGGCAGGTCCGGTCCAGAACGACGTCGGACTCTGGGGGCCATAGATCATCAGCAGATTGGGAAAGCCTGGCACACCAACACCAAGATGACTGCGAACGCCTGCTGACCAGGTCTGCGCCATCGTCTGGCCTGTGGTACCGGTGATGTCGAACTGGGTCAGTCCACCTGTGATGGCGTCATAGCCCGTGGCCAGCACCAACAAATCAAACTCATAGTGATCATTCCGGGTGCTGACACCCGTCTCCGTTATCATTTCGATGGGGTCCTGCTTGATGCTCACCAGAGTTACGTTGTCCTGGTTGAAGATCTCGTAGTACCACTGCTCGAGTGAGGGTCGCTTGATGCCAAACGGGTGCGGCGGCTCCATGGGTGCCAGCTGGTCCTTTAATTCGCTGTCTTTCAACCTTGCACGGGTCTTGTCACGCCAGAAGTCATAACTGAATCGATTGGCATCAATATTCGCCAACGTATCAACGAAGGGAAACCAGAAGTGAAAACCGCCCGCCTGCCAGGCCCGTTCCAGTATTGCATTACGCTCTGCCTCAGGCACATCAAGGGCCGAGCGTTCGTCCATGAACGTGTCATAAACGCCGCCGGCCGAGGCATTACGCACACGATAAATTTCCGGGTAGTCGGCTTTCATTGCCTGTTGACTTGCCGCATCCAACTTTCGCTGTTGCATGGGCAGAGCGATCATCGGGGTACGCTGGAAGACGGTCAGCTGTTCGGCTACCTTACCGGCTTCCTGAATCACTTGTACACCGCTGGCGCCGGTGCCGATCACACCGATGCGCTTACCCGTCATTTCAAATCCATCCTCGGGCCAGTGGGCGGTGTGACAGCAGGGCCCCTTGAAATCAGCCAGCCCAGGAAATTCAGGCGTATAGCTTTTGGCGGCAAAACCTACGCAGGAAAGAAAGAACCGAGCCTTTATCTGATGACCATCCTCGCAGGCGATATGCCAGAGGTTGCTTTCAGAATCGAAGATTGCGCTGGTAATAAGGGACCGGAAGCGAATATCCGCGGACAGGCCGAGTGTCGCGTCCACATGCTGGAAATAGCGTTGCAGCTCTTCCTTGCCAGGGAAGCGTTCGGACCAGGTCCAGTCGCGCCAGATTTCCTCAATGGAAAATTCGTAATTGGGCACATGGGAGTCAACCCGTGCGCCAGGATAGCGACTAGAATGCCAGACACCCCCTAGCCCGGAATCCGCCTCAAACAGCTTGACCTTGAAACCCTCTTGCCGCAGTCGGTACAACAGGTAAAGCCCACTGAAGCCGGCGCCCATGATCAATGTATCCAGCTCTTCATCGTCTTCGTGTGGTTGTTTATTCATCAATTCCGGAATCCTCAATTGCAAACAGCGTAAATCACTTCGGAGCCCAAGGTCTGTCGGACACTTCAGGCAGACCGTTGTACCACGTTGATCAGGCCGCTACCACTAGCGCGGGTCTGTGCTGAGCGAGCTGGTAAGCGCATGACAGGTGAGTGGGATCACAGTAATTTATGAGGTCTAATTTATGGGGTCCGAGTAAAGTGCCAGAGTAAAACTCAACTAATTTGGGAAATTTCGCTCAGCAATAAAGTTGTTCCCCCTTCCTCTAGTTTTAACACCAGTCTAATCTAGAGATATCGATCACTCTCGAGATGACCCGCAGCAATGCCACGCGAAAAAAGATTCTGCCCTCCCTGTTATCCGGTGTATGTCATCCAGCGAGGAAATAATCGACAAGTCTGCTTTACCTGTCATGAGAAATTGCCGCTTATGCACACTGGTTAGCGAGAGGCGCCAGGCAGTTCGGCATTGATGTCCATACTTGGGTTTTTATGACGAATCACGTACACATATTGCTTACACCGACCAGCAATCACACCGTATCCCATTTGTTTCAATATATTGGTCGTCTCTATGTAAGTTAGTTTAACTATCAATATGCCAGAACTGGCACCCTGTTCAATGGTAGATATAAATCATTCCTAGTTCAGGATGACCAATACCTTTTGAATTGCCTACAGTGTATTGAGCTAAACCCTGTTGGAACCGGTATGGTCAATGATCCTGGCGACTATCGGTGGTCTAGCTACAAATCACATGGATTTGGAAAGCCAGTAGGCATGTAGACGCCTGACCCAATGTATTTGGCACTAGGTGCAACTCAAGAGGACCGCATGAATCGCTATCTCGAATTGATTGGCGATGCGTTGACGGTTGAAGCAGTTGCGAAAATCCGACATTGAGCAAATACTGGGTTGGTGTTGGGAACGGCGGAGTTCAGACAAAAGGTTGAAACCTTGAGATTGTAAGTTTGTTTGATTTACTCTGGCACTTTACTCTAGACACCATAGATTCTGAACCCATAGATTCCGCACAAGTTATTGAAAAACTCAAGGACCTCTGCGAATCTAACAATGAAGATCAGTGGAAGGGCAATTTAGAGAAAATCGCCAAGAATTTGAGCAAGGGGAAAGATATGCTTTATGGTATTTCCGTTCCCTAATTATTTAGAGTCCAAAATGAAGGTTTTTGAACTGAGAGTCGACTATGACTATATAGCCTAGATAACTCTCCAGATCATTGACGTGTAGTTGAACTATTCGCCAGTAAAACGCCAAGCGAATCCCTTAGCAGGCAACAACAATCCGATTAATTCTAGAACAAAGAGAATGCTTGAAAGTGGAAGCGGAACTGGCGCGAGGGGCGCGCCATTTAGGTTTGACAATTGATAATCTAGCGTTAATCCGTCGAAGCTCGTTAGCGAGCTAATATTCGAAAACGGTTCTCCATTATGAAATATTACTGACTCAGTGCACAACGGATTCTTTCCGTAAGGGACAATTGATTCTAGGCTAACACCAAGAAGGTAGTTTCCAGAATTCAGATCAAATCCTGTAAAAAAGTTTGTGTTTTTGGGATCGAACTTGGCTGTCGTGTATTTATGGTGCATTTTTTGGCTCGATTTTCCAAACAATAGCCAATAGCCAAATCACACTAGACAGAACTCCCCGTTTCTGTCCTAATCACGCAACATTAAAGTTAGAAATATCGACTATTCTCCAGTTAATCCAGAGTGGTCCTAGACACTTCGGCTCTAGCGACGTCACGTTGGCGTCGCTAGAGACTGCATCGCAGGCATCTTTGTGTCTTACGAGTGCAGCTGATGTTGAGCAGTGTGTCTTAGCCTCGCCCTATTGAGAGGGCTAATGCACTTTGCAAAGCGCGGAATAGGCGATAATGGGCGCGATACAAGAGGTAGAAAATAGGCTTACTAAAGCGCAATTCATCTAGATTGCAAAAGCATATTGTTGCTGAATGTTTTGAGTAAAGATTGAGAGAATTATTTTTCTGACAGAGGATAGTTAACGCCTGTTTATCCACAGGACAGTTTTCCTAAAGGCTACCGGGTTGATCACTAGGTAATTTAGAGGTCGGACATGGGGCTCAAGCAGTTCATCCACGCTGCCTTTCTGATAGGTCTTTGTTTAATTTAGTAGTACCGCAAGACCTCCTATTTATAGATGAATAACGTTAATGCGGAATATAAATCTCACCAACAATATTTCATGTTTGTGGATACTCATAATCGGATGGGGGTTGACCTCTTCCGGCTTTGCAGCCCCAGTAGTTTCTGTTCATCCCGGTGAAGACTTCACTTCAAATCTTTCGACCTTTATTTCCTATAAGAAACTCGCTTCAAATGAAAAAATCACTAATGATTCTTTTGATTCGGGCCTGAAACGGATCGAAGGGAATTACGTAGGTTTTGGCAGAGCGGACGGTGTCTTACTATTTGTATTGGATGTTGAAAATAAAGATAGTGAAAAAGGAGAATGGATACTAAGCACTGGCAGAGTCGCAGTTTTAAGAATTGAATTCTATGAACTGATTGAAGGTAAGATTGTTCGTGATGTGGACAACTTAAACCCTGTCCTTCGCAAATACTCGCAAGCATTGCCACGATTGCCTTTCAGACATTTTCAGATTAGTGTCTCTTGATGTTACTTTTGATCCAAACATTCAAGA
>JBLHWY010000052.1:0-36983 GCA_047629195.1 Candidatus Azotimanducaceae bacterium | reverse complement strand
TGATCCAGCCACCGAGCTACTGGCTAGTTGGCGCGACGGGATGCACATCAAGAACGGGCGCTGGGGCATTCTGATCGAAGAGGGCGACTGGGATGGCGCCGCGATGTATGACGATACCTTTGCGATCTATTCCAGAAGGCAGGTCGTGGTCTCATCCGCTGCCAATGTGGTGACTTTAACGCCAGGCTTTGGTGGACCGGAGACCTGGCTATGGAAGCCCGGCGACTGGGCCAGTTTTTGGTCGCCCGATCAAGATGTTTTACGCGGCATGGCACGCGTGATCAGTGTGGTTGATGTCGATTCGTCAAACTATGCAGTGACCTTTGAGTCGCTCCCTGATGGTGTGTTGCCAAGCGATATCGTGTTGCATGAGGAGAGCCTCAATCGCGGCACGTTGGTGCGCAATTGCCGCACGACCAGTGTCGGCACCGAATCTGCGACCACTCGGCTGCGCGGCACGGATATGCGCTTCGAGAATAATACCTTCGAGGATTTCGACTTCCATTTGGAATGGAGCGATCGGCTCGCCACGCCACGGGCGCGGGATGTGGTGGTGCAGGATTGCACCCTGAGTTCGGTCAATGGACATTTGACCTTGTCGCGCCCACTGGGGGTGTTGTTCAAAGATTGCCAGATCGAGGGGCTTGCCGCGCAGGTTTATTCGGGGGCGGACGATGTCTATTTCGACAACGTGGCCTGGACCAACATGACCAGCGACCTACTGGATATCCGTGGCAGCAGTCATGCCTGGTTGTTCGGCGGTTCAACCCGCAACGGTAGCAGCTCGGGGCTGTCGAGCCATGTCAGTGTCGATGGTAGTTCCAGTGTTACCTATGCCGCACCAGCTAATTATCCACCGACCACTCCGCCGTTGAGCACGGGTTTCGCGCCGCCGACTGCGCCGCTGTTGAGCGCCGTTGCTGGCGAGGGACGCGTCTCGCTGGATTGGTCCGACAGTGCGGGAGCGGCCAGCTACACGGTGTATCGCAGCCAATCGATTGACGGCCCCTTTCTGCAGTGGGTGCAGCCGCAGCTCAGCAGCTATGTGGATTCCCGATCGATCCCCGGGCAAACGTATTTTTATGTCGTCACGGCCACCGATGCCAGTGGCAACGAATCGATCTTTGGTAATCTGGTTTCGGCGCAGCCGACGGGCACTCATGTCGCGCCGCAGGCCGATGCACATGTGATCGGGGGAGTCTCCGCCAATGGCAACTATGGATCCAGCGCGGAACTGTTGTGCAAGACCGATGGCAACGCGGATTTCACCCGCGAGTCGTATCTGCGCTTTGATTTGTCAGGTCTGTCCGGCACGGTGGATTCGGCGAAGCTGCGCTTGAAAGTGGCCGCGACCACTGGCAGCGGCGACACGCATACGGCCTATGCCGTTGCGGATGACAGTTGGACTGAGTCCGGCATCAAGTGGAACAATAAGCCGGCGGCGGGCAGCGCGATCGCCGCTGCGATGGCTCCGGAAGTGGGTGCTTGGATCGAGCTGGATGTGAGCGCTCAAGTGACTGCCGAATTGGCCGGTGATCAGAGCTTTTCCACAGTGTTGGTCGCTGCGGGTTCGCAGCTGGTGCGTTATCATTCCAAAGAAGCCGCGAGTGCTGAGGATCATCCGGAGTTGTTGATCACGATGGCCACCGCTCCCGTGCCGGCGGCACCGACTGGGGTGGTCGCGGTTGTGAACGGTAGCGAGGTCGAGTTGGACTGGGCCGACAGCGGGGCAGGCGTGGATTTCTACGGCGTCTATCACAGTGCGACTGCGGGCGGGCCGTATACCCATTTGCTCGACACGCCGGAGACTAGTTATTTGCAGGCACCCGCCGCTGAGGACGTGACGTATTACTACGTCGTCACCGCGCTCGACAGCGACGGCAATGAATCGGCCTATAGTGCGGAAGTGTCCGCCACGCGCACCTCACCGATCAGTATCCAGAGCCTGAATCCTACGGATGGGCTCGCCGACCTGCCGCCGAATCTGGATTTGATACTGACCTTCAGCAAAGCAATCACGCGCGGTAGCGGCACGATTCGCCTGGTCAACTTGAGCGATGGCGGCAGCACCTTTATTCCGGTGACTGATACCACGCAGGTGATGATTGACGGGGCGACTGTAACCATCAATCCAGCGGTCAATTTACTGGAAAACCGCGACTATGCGGTGCGCATCGATGCCGGTGCGGTTGAGGATGTATTTGGCAATGCCTATGGCGGAATCGCTGACGATACCACTTGGAACTTCAGCACGACGACGATGGACGTCTCACGGGTGCGTAACGGAGACTTTGCCGACAATGCCACCGGGTTTACCGAATATCCGGGCCGTATCGGTGGAAATAATCCGGCGTCGGTTGCGGAGTGGGCCTTTAGTCGCATCAGCGATGGCGGCATGGGGATCAATGGCGATGGACTGTCCACGCCATTTGGACCGAGCAATCAATCGGCGGCGACCTATTATGCCTGGCTGCAAAATGGCGGGACACAGTTTTCGCAGGATCTTAGCGGCCGTTTGCAAGCGCAACGCAGTTATCGAATCAGCTACCTTGCAGCCAGCCGGGCCGGTAACAACAGTGCCTTGGGACGCGTGACGGTCGGCGACGACACTGGCACTTTTTACGATTCCGGTCAGCAGCAATGGTCCTCCGCCGCCTTTGTTTCGGTGAGCGCGGACTTTACCACGAGCGCGTCTTTCGATGGTCCCGTGGTGATTACCTTGAGCAATGAATCTGCTTCTGGAGATCTAAGCGTCGACTACAGCGCTGTCAGCATCGTGCAGATTCCCGACTATGAGGTCTGGGAGGCGCTCTATCCCGCTGCGGATTTGAGCGATCCGACTGCCGACTATGACGGCGATGGTCTGAGCAATGAGGCCGAGCGCGCCTGGGGACTCGATCCGACCAGCGCGGCCTCGCATCAAGTAGTCACCGCAGCGCTCGATCCCGGCACCGACCGTTTTAGTTACACGCGCCGCGATCCCGCCTATCATGATTTGATTTACACGATCTGGACCTCCACCGATCTACAATCTTGGACGCAAGATACGGCAGCGCTGCAGAGTGCCGGCGCGACCGTCAACGGCACACAGGAAGTGACGATCACCGTCAGCACTCCGCCAATGGATGGGCGTTTGTTCGTGCAAGTGCGTGTCGAGTAAGTGGTAGTATAGCGCTAATGCTATAGCTTCCACATGTTTCTACGCGCTGACCGCAGTGCGTGTGCTTTCTGCGAGTTCCGCTTCCTTTTCGGGAGCTTCTAAATCTTCTGGCGATAATTCAGAGATTTTCTCAGACCATGTTATGCCTTCGGGGGGGGTGAACTGTGTGAACGCTTTTTCGTCAGAGGCGCTGATGCTAAAAATACGTGCGACGTCATGCCCCCATGTTTCTAAGGGGGTGATGCGAATCGTATCTGTTTCGCAACGGATCGGCAGGTTTATTAGGCGCTGATGGTTATTTTCAGTTTGATATTGAGTCGACCATTTACCGCTTTTGTTTCGCGACTCAACTTTCAGCGTCTTTATTAAAGACTTTGGCATGTTGCATAGCGTTTTGTTGCGAGGGTAACGACAGGGCATCCTTTTGCTATCGTTCATATTACTATCTAGAACCATGCGTAGATTACCGATTTTCCGCTGAGATGACCATTTTATTTCGATGGTGTCGCCTAAATTTCCCTCCCACGCATTGGAGGCTTCTTTGGTAGGACGTTCGTGACCATTCAGGAGAGCGCCTAGAGTGTCATGCTTACCCGTTAACACCGCTTCCTGAGTGAGACTATTAGTTGCTGCGGTTATGCCGGGAAGCCAGCAGTCGTTTTGCATCAAGATGCCTTGAAGCTCAGCAATGTGATTTGGAAAGAGTTCTCTGGGGAGAAGATTCTTTGAAATACCCAAGGCCGCAGCGGTCCCGGCAGCTTGCCCTATGACGGACGTTGTCGCCATAACTCGTGTTGATGAAAGAGCAGCATGTGTGGTCGAAATATTGCGGCCTGCGAAAAGCAGATTTTTAACATTCTTTGCGTAAAGTGATCGGTAAGGAATACCGTAAGGAGATGGCGCGGGGTGGAGCAAAGTAGGAGAGCCTGGATAAAGAAGACCTGCCGGGTGATGATCATCCATCGTCCAACCACCATAAGCAATGATGTCCTTAAATTTTCCGCCGTCACTAATATCATTTTGTGTTAGAATATGTGGCCCTACATAGCGCCTGTTTTCGCGTTTTCCAGGGAGCGAACCAATCCAGTCTAGCTCCCAATTCTCATAAACCGCTTTTTGTTGGGGAGTGCCTCTGTTTTTGAAATAATCCCAAATTCCGTAGGAGGTACACATCAACTCATGTCGAATGCTCTCTGCGTCCTTGATTGTGTCGTTGAGACCGCCAATTTCTAACCACCAGTAATTGTGCCCCATCGAGCAGGTGCCGAACCTAGATTCGAAGTGTTTTGGATCGTCAAATTTATAAGCCCATGTGGGAGGTATGAAAGGTGCCGCCTTGTCTGTCTCGCGAACTTGCAGAAGTAATGAACTCCCCATCGTTTTCCTGTCTGCTTTTTTTGGTTGAATATCTTCGTCGAACTCATAGCGACTTTCTCGGCCCCATCGTGTTTCAGCGCCAGTGATGGGTGCTAAAATACAGTCTCCCGAGCAGTCTATAAATGTCTTTGCATAGATATTGAAAATCATTTGAGAAGTCATTTGCCACACCGAGATGTAACCGAGCACTCCATTCTCACATTCACCACTAGTGCACGTAGTATTGAGCATTAGAGTCAAGTTTGGGCAGAAGTAGGCTTTCTCGTAAAGCACGCTACCCCATATGGAATAATTGGCTAAGGGATTTCGATAGGCATTCTCCAACTGGATTTCTTCCAAGATGCCAGTTTCCTTATTGTTTCTACCGTGGGCTCCGCAGATCCACATGCGAACCTCCGAAGAAGCATTGCCCCCCAAGACGGGGCGATCTTGAACCAATACGGTTTTAGCGCCGCCACGAGCCGAGGCTATTGCAGCGCATAAGCCAGCCATGCCGCCGCCGACTACGCAAACATCATAGGTTACATCCTGCGTATCAAAACCAAACTTCTTTGAAGTAATATCATCCATAACAGCCAACTATGCTCACTTTTTCTAATTTGTAAATTTCAAATATAGCAAAAAGTTAAAATACGTGAACTAAATGAGAATAAAGCAATTTGCTGTTCATTGCACTATGTAATTGATTAGGGGGCACCTCTGAAAAGACCGTTTTGACGGCTCATGTTAGGTTGTTTCGTATTTTTCATAATTAATTGATGCTGGTTCGGTTTGGTTCGGTTTTCGAATGGTTGGAGTGACTGATTTTTAGATTTGATTAGTTCGTTTATCCGTTTTCCCTGGGCGTTTTCGCTCACTTTGAGACCTATCGGCGCAGAAATGCAGTGCGGTCGATATTGTAAAAAAGGTGACTCAGCGCGTTGTGTTGATGGGCTCGGACGAGCCCGATCGTTCGCAGCTGGTCCATGATGCCATTTTTAAAAAATTAGAATCAGTTCGTAATACCATCCGCGTAGGCCGACCACCATAGTGAAACGGCTTATGGAGAGAGAAATCGGTGTGGACTTCTTAGTGGTGTTGATGATGGGGTACACATTCGTGGTCATGGACTGGGCCCTTGGATGGAAGGGCTGCGCATCGAAGGCATCGGTGGCGATGATGTGGCTTTGTTTGCCCGCTCTTCCTCAATTGCAAAACCTGTTTCGGAGGCAACTCCTTGGACTGCAGTCTGTGAGCCGGAGTTCTTCAATCTAAAGTCAGGAGACGAAGTTTATATTTGACTATAATAGCAATTTATTTTGTCCTACTTAATTTTTAACGCTTTTAAGCAACCCCTTTTCGCTGAAATGACTCAAAAATCAAAAGAACTCTCTCGTCGTGCTTTCCTTAAAAACAGCGCTACAGCATGCGCTCTCCTAGGATTCCCAACCATCATTCCGGCCTCTGCCTTGGGGCGAGACGGCACGGTCGCACCGAGTTCCCGCATCACGCTCGGACACATTGGTTGTGGCAAAATGGGATTCGCATTGGGAGCTGGGTTTTCTACCATGCCTGATGTTCAGGTGCTTGCCTGCAGTGATGTGGAGGTCAATCGTTTGAAGGAATGCAAAGCCTTCTACGAGAAAGCGCTCGTTAGCAAAAATGGCAGGCAAGGCGTCAAAGGAGTCGACACCTATCTCGACTATCAGGAAATGTTGGCACGCCCCGACATTGATGGTGTGATTATCACAACACCTGACCATTGGCATGCTAAAATGACAGTCGATGCCTGCCGGAGAGGTAAAGATATTTATTGCGAGAAGCCTTTAACCCATACCGTGGGGGAGGCTTACGAAGTCGTCGATGCAGTGCGGCAGTATGGTAGAGTTCTGCAAACAGGGAGTATGCAGCGTTCTAGCCGAGAATTCCGCTTTGCAGTCGAAATGGTTCGTAATGGACGGATTGGAAAGGTGCATACCGTAAATTGTTCTGTTGGCGGCCCACCTAGATTTATCTATGATCTAGCTGAGGAAAAGCAGACAACCTTTGATTGGGATCGTTGGATCGGTCCTTCGCAGTATCAAGCCTACAATTCTAGGATCGCACCGAGCAACCCCCAAAAGGGCAATTGGGCTGGTTGGCGGTACTATGCCGATTTCGGCGGTGGAGGTCAGTGCGATTTTGGGGCTCACATGTATGACATCGCTCAATGGGGCCTGCGCCGCGATGGGGAAACGCCTGTCGAAGTCTTACCCGCAGGCTCCTCGCCAGAGGCCAAAGATCGTTTAACTTATATTTATGAGGACGGAGTAAAAATGACTCGCGGGCCCATTACACAGTTTCAAGGCATGGGAACCGCAGTCGAATTTATCGGAGAAAACGGTTCAATTTGTGTCAACCGCGGCACAATTAAGACAAATCCCGGCTGCTTGAAAAATAATCCGACTTCAGGCACAGAGCATCGGGTCTATAATTCTCCGAACCACAGGCGTGATTTCGTCGATTGTGTGAAGACACGCCAAAAACCGATCTGCAATGAAAATGTAGGCGCCTCCACTTCAGTGATCTGTAGCTTGGGTAATATCGCGGACCGGATTGGCCAGTCCTTCAAGTGGGACTACAAAACTGGGCAGACTGACAATCAGGCCGCGAATCGCTACTTGAGTTCAACACCCCGCTCTATCTACGCCCTGTAGTCAGAGCTATTTGTAGTTTAATTTCTGTAAAATCCGTAGAAATGAAATATTCCCTCACTTCAATGTTCTTGAAATCACTTGCTTTAACTCTCGTGTCCTTCTCTAGCCTGCATAGTCAAAAGAATCCGGCCGACGTTAGAATCGTCACCCCACAGGACTTGGCGTCAATAAGAGCCGCTATGCCTCAAAGTCTCTTGGTGCCAGCTAAAGAATCGCGAAAGATCTTAGTCTTCAGTCGTTCGAGAGGTTATTACCATAAATCGACTCCACTTGGTAAAGCATTTTTCGAGGAGATCCAGAACCAGTTCAGTGGTTATACATTTGTGATGTCGGACGATCAGGAAGACTACCGTTTCGAAAAATTGAAGAAGTTCGATGCCATTGTGTTCAACAATGGCACGGGTGTGAATAGTACGATTAGCGATCCGCAAATCCAAGCGGACGTGATTCGTTTTGCTCAAGAAGGCGGTGGCATAATGGGGATCCATGCCGCTTCTGACGGTGGCTGGCACGAATTTAACCAAATGCTGGGGTATCGATTTGCAGGCCACCCATGGACCGCGGGCGAAACTCACTCGTTCCTCTTAGAACAGCCCGGTCATCGCTGTGTGGAGCACATCGGTGAACGTATTTTTGATGTGAAAGATGAGATCTACATCTCACGCGAAGGGTATTTCATTAGAGAGGAAGTTCGGGTGCTCATTAGTATGAATCTATCCGACATAGAAACAGCAGCAAAACTAAGTAAAGGCCGAAAGCGTGATGACGCTGACTATCCGGTTTCCTACGTGAAAAAGTTTGGCAGCGGACGTGTCTTTTACACCAGCTTCGGACACAATGACCTTGTTTACAAAGATACAATTTTGCTCACTCACTTCCTTGCAGGCCTGCAGTATGTCGCTGGTGATCTAGATGTTGAGGATAGTCCGATCTCTCTGTATGAGCGGCTAAGTAACTTTTCTGGTCCACTCTATTATGAAGCGAGCCTAAAGCTGCTTAATATGGCTAAGGGTACGAACAACGATGGCCAACGGACCGAAGTTATTCGTATTTGTCGCAAAATCTTAGCAGACACCAATGCAACCGACGCGAGCAAGCAATTGGCTGTCACCGCTCTCACACAGCTAGGCACTCCGGAAGCAGTGCAAGTTGCCTCTGAGGTCTTAGATAACCCGAAACTCTCTCACGCAGCGCTCACCCTGATTACCTCTAAGGTAAGTGGTGCACGTTTTGCGGAGATCAGAAAAGCGGTATGGCCGAAATTAGCCGACACATCGAAATTGGATATGATCAATGCGATGGCGCTCTACGGAGATCAGTTTATTAATCCTCTACTCGCGATGGCTAAAAGTGGTGCAGAGCTGTACCGCATCGCCGCGCTCAAGTCACTAAGAGTCTGTGCCACTTCCGAGCAGATATCAGATTTGGTGAACATTTTAGGTAGTGCTTCAGTGAAGGTAGCCCGTGATGAAGTGCTCATCGAGATCGCAAATCGTTCTAAGAATACTTCCGCGTTAAACATCTACGAATGGCTATTGAGCAACGGTGAAACATCCATGGTCAAACAAGCGGCTTGGACTGGAACGATTGTAGCTAATCCATTGGGAAGTCAAAAAATAATTGTTCGTTACGTTGTATCCGATGACGACGCGATGGCGATTGCAGCGATACAAGCATCTCGCTTCGTCTCTGGCGATTCGTTCACACAAAAACTGGCACAACAGGTGGCGGCAGTGTCACCAGAGCGTGCCCGTGTCCTAGTACATGAGATTGCTGAAAGAGGCACCTCCAATGTGGCTTCGATCCTATCGGAGTTACTGACAAACCCGAATGTTCAACTGGAGGTAATCGATGTCCTGGCAAAAGCTGGAACTGCTGCTCAGGTGCCGGCTTTGGTTCAATTCTTGGGCTCGGATGACAAGGAGGTGCAAGAGGCCGCAGGCTATACTTTAGAGGCATTAAGAGCCCGCAATGTTGATGCTGCATTAGCAGATGAGCTATTGGGTAGCTCAAATACTAAAGTGCAGAGCGAATTGCTCAAAGTGTTTGGTAAACGCCATACCCCTTTGCTCGCACCGACTGCTATGAAATTTGTGCCCTCAAGTGATCGAAGTGTTGCTTCCGAGGCACTTAAGGCAGTCGCGCTGACCGGTACCATCCAAGAGTTTGAGCAACTGTGTAAAGTGGCTCTCAATAATCCGCGAGTCGCTAGTCCGATGGAAAAACTCGGTTCCCGAATCAATGATGATGCCGCGTTGGCAATCATCTTGCTAGCTTATGCAAAGAAGGCGGCTCCAGCTCAGAGCTCTGCCTTTATAGAACTTCTTGGCGAATTTCAAAGCCCCGATGGTGGTCGTTATCTCGTCTCCCTAATCGGTTCGGCAACAGCTGAGCAAGAAGAAGAGGCGGTAAAAGCTCTGTCTAAGTGGAAGAACGCTGCTCCATTGCAGACTTTACTCAAAGTCTCTGTATCCAGCCAGTCTGAAAGAAGTCGTTCCCTTGCGCTTAGAGGCGTAGGCAAAATAATCGAGAGGGACGCATCAATGGCTCCCAGTGAAAAAATTGCAATTCTTAAGCAACTATTGGCGGTTTCGAAAACAGAAGCGCAATTGGTAACCACAATTCAAGGTTTCGGTGGAATCCCAGATCGTCAAGTTGAAGAAATCCTGAGCCCACACTTACAGAATTCTAATTCAGCCATAGCCAATGCAGCTCAAACGGCAATCGTTAGTAGCATTGAAAAAATGAGTAAGGTGAACTGGAAGATTAAATCAAATTTCAACAGCGGTGCACTTCCTAAATTAATCGATTTGGATCCATCTAGCCGATGGTCGAGTAGTGCTATGATGAGTCAATCAGGACTGATGTGGATCGAAATCGACATGCTCGTCGAGCAAAAGATCAACTCAATTTTACTTGATACCACGAAATCTAAAGGAGATTTCCCTAGAGCATACGAACTCTATGTGTCTAACACCCCTGATGATTTCGGCACTCCCGTAAAAGTAGGCAAGGGAGCCGCTTTAACTGAAATCGCAACAGACGTAATGGGTCGTTATATCAAGATCGTCCAAACAGGTGGCATCGGCCCTTTCTGGTCGATTTACGAACTAAAAATTAATGGGCTGCCGACGAAATAATTATACTCATCTCCCAAAATGATATAATCCGTTGTCACTAACGTATGATGCTATACCATTTCTTACAAATAATGCGCATGAACTAAGCCGCAGAATCGTTTGCTGAATCGCGAATTCACCTGTGTTAGCTGATTTGGTAAAGTTGGACAGGTTGCGACTACTAAATAAAGTAAAGCAACCCATGAAAAAGAGACGTAAATGGCGTGATGTCGCTGCGCTCGGAACACCGCAGATTTCAAAAGTAAAGTTGCGATGGAGGCTCTGCATGAGCAGCAGCCGATCCATGAAATCGCAAAGCGCTATCAGGTTCATCCCAGTCAAGTGACAGAGTGGAAGAAGGCGTTGCAAGACAACGGCAGTAGCGTCTTTGAAGGCACGAGCGCCAAAAACGATGAGGTGTTGTAGTAGAAGCTAAAAGACGACAGACTACACAAGCAGATCCGCCAGCTTCAAGTAGAGGTGGATTTTTTAAAAGACAGTTGCGAACAGTTCGGTGTCGTAATCACGGAGTATGAGCTTCGTTAAGCCGGATAACAAGATAAGTATCAACAAGCAGTGCAAAGTGCTCAGCGTGCCATGTTCAAGCTATTGTCATAAACCTAAGCGAAAGGTGAGCATGGAAGACGAATTGCTGATGCAAGTATTCGACCGGATTTATCTGGAGGAACCGACCTATGGTAGTCGCCGTATGCTTGATGAGTTACAGTTACTTGGCTACAGGTTGGGGCGTGATCGCCTCAGGTGACTGATGCGAATCATGGGGATCGAACCGATTTATCCGAAGCCGCGTTTGAGGACTCCAGGCAAAGGGCACAAAAAGTATCCTTATATCCTCAGAGGTATTGAGATTAAGCGAAGCAATCATGTCTGGAGTACGCGTATCACCTATATTCCTCTGGGCGATAGTCATGTTTACCTGAAGGCGGTTATTGATTGGTCGAGCCGACATGTGCTCAGCTGGAAGCTGAGCAATAGCTTGGATCCCGCGTTTTGCATCGAATGCCTAGAGGAAGCTTTGGAAGCCGCAGGCTTGCCCGAAATCTTCAACACCGATCAAGGCTGCCAATATACCAGTGAGGTGTCACTAGGTTTTAAAGAGCCATGATATACGCATCAGTATGGATGGCAAAGGTCGCGCACTGGATAATGTCATGATCGAGCGACTCTGGCGCACGGCAAAGTATGGCGACAACTTCATTCGCTGCTATGAAACGATGAGCGAACTCTACTCAGGCTTGAGCGCGTTCTTCTCTAAACACAATGCTCGCAAGCATCAACCCTTAGGGGTGAGTCCTGAGCAGAAATATCGTGAGGGTTTAGCAATGAAAGAAGCCGCATGACCCAGTCCTCACCCACCACAATCAACTTATCTCCACAGTTTGGGCTTCCTATCAGGAACTCCCCCAAACAAAATCTAAACAATCGTAGAAACCTGTCCAAGGTTCAGGGCCAGCTCCTAATTCCTTTTTTTATTTCTCTACTTCAGCTTGATCGATAGGTTCGCTCTTCAGCTAAGGCTATCTGAATTTAGTATAGGATTAAACATTTTTCGAATTAGTATAACTAACTATTACGTGATTATAAATTCAATCTTCAATCAAGTTTAGTCTCCCAGAGACATTCTAGAGGTTTCTCTATAGCCGTCTTTTTTGCGTTTCTGAACATACTGCCTCATTTTTCGAAATAGATCCATTTCGCCGGTAACTCGAGGGTCGTTCATTGATTGGCCACTGTCTACATACAACTGACGCATTTTCTCTAGAGTTTGTTTGTGCTTGGGATCATCGATGAGATTGTTTAGCTGCCATGGATCTGTGGTTAAATCGTAAAACTCTTCTGAGGCAGGAATCGTCAGTTCGGCGTTGCTAAGTAATTCACCTTGCTCATCGACGTTGTTGTAGCGCACAAGATACGAATAATTGGCCTTTCGAATGGATCGCGTAGAGCGACTCACGGGGTCGAATTCTCCATGCCATTCAAGACCGGTTCGCATGAAGTCACGATTTTCGATCATTCCGGAGTCAGTAGAATTGAAAATTGTGGTTAAAGAGTCGCCTGTCATGCCTACCGGGACTTCTATGTTGGCAGCTTCCAGTAATGTTGGTGCAATATCAGCAAAACTGACGAAGTCCTCAACCACACGACTTGATTGAATTTTTTCTGGCCACATAATCGCCAGTGGAACGTGCACGCCATACTCATAGGGCGATGCTTTGCCGAGATATTTTCCATCTACTGGCAGGTAAGCACCGTTATCGGCCGTGGCAATAATGATGGTGTTATCGAGCTCACCGATTTCCTTTAAATGTTCGATCATCCGTTTTAAATGTGTATCTGCATAGCAGATCTCATAAAGGAATCCACCCCACCATTTCCGCTTTTCAGGAGTGTCTTCAAGGGCTGGAGGAAGGAATAGGTCGTCTATTGAGATACCATACTCTGACTCCAGTAGTTTATAATTCTCTCTGCCCCACGGGAAGTGGGGTTCAATGACACCTGCCCAGAAGAAAAAGGGTTGCCCATCTTCTCTGTCTTTGAGGAAAACTTCAAAATTTGCGGCGTAATCGTAAGGGCGCACTTCTTCTGGCGTTTCAATTTTCTCGGTGTTGTAGCGTTTGCCAAGCATGCTGCCATCCTGAGCTTCCGGCGGGCGCGACGCTGGGCCGTCCATTTTCGTGGTATTACCGATCCAGTAGCCGTTTTCTTGGAGAATTGTTGTCATCACAGGTATTTCCAGTGGCATAAAGCCTTGAATGAGTGCCATATTCTGATTTTGCCAGAAATGGCGCCCCGTCAACAAGGCGGCTCTCGCGGCGCCACATGAAGGCGCAGAACTATAAGCGTTTTGGAATAAGATGCCTGCTTTGGCCACTTCATCGAAAGCAGGAGTCGGTATGTTTGACCAGCCATATGCACTACGGTCGAATGCACTCTCGTCGTCAGTTAGGAAGAGCAGTATATTTGGCTGATCACTTTTTGCGTTTAGCGATAGTGCTGAAAGTGCTAAAATTAGCGAAACAGCGATAGTTGATAGTCTATTATGCATGATTATGGATAATGTGTTTAGTTGGTTTTAGTGCTGTTTATAATGAAACTCAGGGGGTGATGGATGCTTCTTTTAACCGTATACGGTGGAGCGTGAAAAGAGTGAGGGAGCCTAATACCAGCATGAAAAAGGCAAAAATAGCGACGACGGTTGATTTTTCAGCGCCAAATGGAATTAAACCCATAAATAGGATACCCAGTAAAACCAAAGACCAGCCGACCAGAGTTGCCGGCAGTGAAGACGCTTTGCCCGGTGGTTGGGTTGCTTTTTCGGCTATATGGCTCTTTACGCGCTTGCTTCCGATATTTTCTTCTTTGGCGCAAATTTGAAAGACCGTTAGTGTGGTAACTGGGACAGCCAAGCCTACCATCCAAGCTGTTACCGCAGTATTTATACTGGCTAGTGAGACGAGTCCGTCAGCCCAGGCAATGCCTGCGAACCAAGCGCTTGTGCCTTGAAATCCGAATTTTACAAAAAGCGAGCATAGCACGCCTAAAGTTGTGGTGGTCCAGGCGGCTTTTAGGCCAACTTTTGTTGAAAACAAGCCCCAAATAGTGGGCAAAACAAGTGGAATGACTAGGGAGGCGGTGAGGGCGATCACGTAGTCTTCGTAGGTGCCAGCTCTGGGTATGATTAAGGCACCGGAGAGAGCCAGTAAGCCGAGTAAAAAAGTGGCGATTCGCCCCGCGAGTAGGACGCGCTTTTCGTTGGCATTCTTATTAAAAAATCTTTGGTAGACTTGTTCCGTAAAGGCTCCCGCATAGACGTTTAGCTGAGTCGTCGCCATACTGGCGGTTGCAGAAATCATGGCTGCGACCATGAGCCCCATCATTCCTGCAGGGAGCACTGCTTGGCAGGCTAAGATGTAGGCACGCTCGGAGAAACGTTTGACGGCTGGATCGCGAAGTTGTTCGAGGCGTTCAGGTGCGACGGTTTGCCAGTCTCCTGCATCGAGTGCGGCTTTCTCCGGGGTGGGGAAAGCGGCATAATCTGCTGTGCTGACATAGGCCATGAGTTCGCCTTCAAAATTTTCCGGGATCGGAGAAATCGTGCGGAATGCAATAGCTGGAAGCATCCAAAAGAGAGGGCTGACGAGATACAAAGCTCCGAAGAGAAAGGCACTCTTCTTTGCATCGCGTTGGCTGGGGACGCAGGTGAAACGTTGAACGAAGGCCCACTCTCCGCCGATCTTAGCGTAGTGGATGACTAACCAGCCAAAGAGAAACCACCATGTATACCCACCGGCAATCGGACTTAGCAGTGTGTGTCCAGCATCGTCGACCGTTGTGCTTCTAGCATTGTCCAGGAAAGTACTCAGGCCACCTGCTTCACTTATGATTAAAGGGACGACAAATAATATTGAAACGGTCAATACAATGAACTGAAGTGTGTCTGTAAGCAGCACCGCCCAGAGCCCGCCAGTCAAAGTCACTGCGATCACAGCTGCGATTACGAAAACAGAAGTCCAGGTGACCGAAAGGTTCCCCGTGAGATCATCTCGCAGGAAGCCGAATGCACTATCCTCAATGCCGACTGGCAGCTCAATGAGTGTGCAGACCACGAGGGAGAGAGCATAAATCGCTCCGCCTAATGTGAAGACCTGCATAATGCCCTGCAGCCAAGTGTAAAACTGGACGATGGAGTTACCGTAGCGTAGTTGAAGAAACTCGGCCGCAGAGCTAACGCCTGTTTTTTGCCATTTTGCGGCGAGAGTCCAGCCAATCGCAATAGCGGCGAGCCCATAGCACATGCTGATCGTGACGGCGACAAATCCGAGTCGATAAGCAATGCCCCCCCAAACCACAAACGTCCCGGCGGAGAACATTGTCATGAAGCTGGATAGGCCGGAAACCCACCAAGGGGATTCGCCGCCGGCAGCAAACATATCTTCAGGGTTCTTAACAAGGCGGCCTAGAAAAACGCCAAGGCCGAGAATGCCGATTCCGTAGGTGATTAAAACGAAAAAATCGGGGCTAGTCATATAAGTAAGGGGGAAGAAACAAAGTTGAAGCTCAACTGCAACGATTTCAGTTCGGCAATAAATTGCTTAATAAGCAAATGTAGGCTATTGATGTCAAATACAATCATGTTAGTAATTTAATCACTACCTATAAATTCTTATTTAGATCCACTGACAATCTAATCACTATGCTATACTTCGTTTCAGGTAAATTGAGTTTTTCGATTTTAGACTGATCCATTAAAAATAGCGAAAAACCCTCCTGAAACGCACTTCCGTGAAGAACCAAAAATGCTAGTTATTATTTGCTTATAAAGCAAATGAAGTTGACGGCGGAGATTTATTAATGAGGTTGATGTAGTAAATTTGTACTTAGTTGTAAAAGTATCCTCGTCCTAAGCATCTATGCGTGTCCTCTAATTTCTAACCGACCATTCCTGTGTTCAAAAAAATTTCAATTTTCTCATTATGCATTGCAGCTACCCTTACCTCGCTAGCCGCATTTACACCAGTTCCCCTCAATCCTGCGAGTGGCTCTAGTGATTCCTACCAGTTCCCAAATTTCAGCTGGACGCCTCACCCTGAAGCATGGGGCAATATTGAGTCGCTGGTCGAATATGAGATTCAGATTGCCCGCGATTCCAAGTTTACGTCTTTAGTGGATGAGGATACAATTACCATACCTCGTTACGTTCACGATAGACCTTTCCAGCGGGGCTCTTATTTTTGGCGCGTCCGGGCAGTCCAAAATAGTTTGGCTTCAGCGGATTGGAGTGCCGCGATTCCCTTTGTGATCGAGGCTCCAGATGCGACGGTTTCAGTCGAATATTCTATCGGTGGCGAAGTTAGATTTACGGATGCTGTGAGTCTCGCAGTAGAACGAGCTCGTGAACTCGCCTCTAATGGGAGGAAAATACAGATTGACTTTGCAGAAGGGGATTACTGGATAGATTCTTCTTTTAGGGGGCATCTAATCGTTTTGAAAGACGATGCAAATATAACCATCAATGGCAATGGCGCTCGAATCTATTTTTCTGATCGTAAGCAAGGGCTTATTATCGGTGATGACTGCACAAAGGTTATAGTCGCTAATTTCAAGTGTAGTTTTCCCAGTGAAAAATTATACATTCAAGGATCTGTCACAGGCGTGGATGCTGAGTCCCGCCGAATGACTGTTGGCATCGCTCCCGGCTATTCTGATTTTAATCAATCTGATAGTATTACTAATGATGTGTTTCAATTGATGGATCCTAATCACCGAGGTCGCTTAAAGGATGGAGCGGCTAACTTTATGCGTGGCACCGATTTTGAAGAGAATTCTGATGGCACCTGGTCTTTCACTGTTTCAGAAGCGAGGCGTAACGACTTTGCCTTAGGCGATTCATTTGTATTCAAGTTTCGCGCGGGCTCTCCGCAGTTGGTAGATTTTCCGAATGCCAATGAGGTCACAGCCTACGGGATCGAGACCGATGGTTACGGGAATATGTTCTTTCGATCGATCGAAGGCTCTCACTTTAACATGCTCCATAGTAAAACGGCTTTTGGGGACAGAAACCCGAGCGGCCTTGTAAGCGGTGTCGCAGACGGTATACATGTTCGCGGCCACGCGGTGGGGCCTTGGATGGAAGCTCTGCACATCGAAGGCATTGGTGATGATGGTGTGGCTTTGTTTGCTCGCCCTTCTTCAATTGCCGAGCCTGTTTCGAAGGCAACACCGCGAACTGCAGTTTGCAATGCAGAGTTTTTTAATCTCGAGCCAGGTGATGAAGTTTCATTTTTTCAGGCTACTAAAGGGCTTATTTTGCTGGAAACTCAAGTTGTGAGTGTTCGAGAGGGCGAGGACGGTAGCTACTCGGTTGTTTTTGCGGATGATCTTCCGACTGGGATGCGCATCAATGGGCACCTTATTGAAGTCGTGCAGATCTGGAATCGATCGAAATCCTGTGGAGATTTTGCGCTGCGTAACAGCGAATTCATTAACATACGCCGTTACGGAACTGTATTTCGTTCTAAAGGAGGTCTGGTAGAGGACAACCGTTATGTCGGTTGTTCATCACATGCTATCGCATTCAAAAATGAGCCGCCATTTCCGAATGGGCTCTATGCTTCCGAAATTGTCGTCCGCGATAATGTAATTTCCGAAAGTGGATTTGATTGGGATGGCCTGCCGAATATAGCCTTTAAATTTACTGGCCTAAGAGTTGGCGCACGTTCGATCGGAGCAAGGAATTTAAGAATCGAAGCCAACCATTTTATCGACTGCCCAAGCCCAGAGATAGCCTTAATATCAGTTAGGGATGCAATTAGTATCGGTAATCGATCGACGACTGGCAAGGTCTCCAAGTCAGTAGAAGTTTACGTGAGTAAATCTGAGGGTATCATCTCTGTCGAAACAACTCCTTAGCTTGCTGTGGACAGGTGATCCTTACTCCGGACTCGGCACTCTTCTCCGCCACCACTATCCTTTCAGCGTCCATACCGATACGATTTACCGCGACCGCCAGAACCGTAGATACTGCAAAGCCCGTAACATCCGCCTTCACGCAAGAATTCGGTCGTCCGAAGAAGCCGACCGCAACCATATTCCGGTTGAAGGCAAATTCGGCAGCTGCGAGTGCGAAGGATCTCTCTGATGCAACATGTTAAAGCTCACAACACCAGCGAAAGCATAATCCATGTTGGGATTACTATGCTTAACATCGAGCAGCAACCTTGTGAACTGGGATGCAGTATTAGAGTAAACTGCACAAAAGGCAACGAAGTATGGAGTAGTTTTTCCTGTTTCGACTGATCCGAACGGGCGACAATTTATCGCGTCAAAATCTAGTGTCCTGTCCTGGCGGAGCCGAATCGTAACGGCTCGGATGCCTCAGGCATCGCTGGGGCGAGCGGTAACACGGTCAATGAATCCGGTTTTCCAGAAAATGTCGTCCGGATCATGAAGACGGGTGTCGTGGTCGCTTTTGGTAAAGCCGCTTTGAATTCCAGCGCTTATTGGATGCAGGGGCGATGCTGGCGTGTATGGCGTATGTGTATCTGAATCCGGTACGTGCCAAAATTGCAGAGGGGTTGGAAGATAGCCATTTTACCAGTATCTATGATTGTGTCATGGCTGAGCGCGGCTGTACGCGGCTCAAATTGCTTGGCGAAGTGCCCGAGCCTACGGTCGAACAGCAGTGGCAAATCGAGCGCGAACAGAAGCGTCAGTTGGACGCGGCCTGGTTACTGGATTCTAGCGACGCATCGAGCCCTTTTGCAGGAGTGGATATCGAGTACTATTGAGTTTGGTGGAGTGGACCGGCCGGACAATTCGTGCCGACATGCCGGGTTCGATTCAGTCGATTTGTAAAGTGTGTTGGATCGCTTCGGAGTGGATGCGCAACACTGGGCGGCTAATGTCGAAGCGTGCGGCAGCCTGTTCCACCGTATTGCAGGAAAGGCCGGGCAGTCGCTGGACTACGCGCAGCGTCGGGGGCAGGGTCGGTTCCAAGGTGGGAAGGGGTGTGAGCGTTTATACGGGGGGCGCAAACAGGCCGCGTGAAGCAACGTTTGTAGAAATCAGAGCGTGCCCTGGTGATAAGCAGTGTTAACTGCACCTGTTGCTACTGTCGAGGGGCGCTAGTGCCCGTTTGAGTGGGAATTGGCTAGTCTCTCTGGTCCATTCCCTCGCCGTTGGATATTTTGCGTTCTCAGTCCCTGAAATGTGGGTGTCCTCTTTTTAATCTTTCTCTGATGGTAGCACTCACGTCTTTTCGGAATCTAGTAGAGGTAATTCACGCGACTTTACGAGTGAGGTTAACCTTGCTAGCCAGATTCTCTGCGTTATCCAATTGGTGAGGGGGTTTGCTGGTGTAACGACTGGTGGAGCTTCTGAGGCTGATCTGTGTATAGGTTTTTACACTGGCTCTGGTGCGAGTGGTAACTTTCGTGGAAATTTTGGGATTTCCAATGGCACACTTTTGTGGAAGGTAATACCGACGGTTACTTAGTTGGTGACACAGCTGCGGGTGCTTTCGCTGACGATACGACTTATCTATTAGTTGTGAAGTGCACCGGCGAAATTTTTTCATTGATTGAGGCTGATGGCAACATCGCTTCGCTTACTGACCCAGTATCTTGGCAGATGGCGACGGAGTTTCAAGTGGTGTTACTCTAACTTCGCTGCGTTTACTTATGAATAGTTCCGGTGATGGTGGTTTGCGTATTGATGAGCTTCGCATTGCTACCGATTGGGATAGTGCTGTGAGAGGTATTGTAATTCCTGAGCCGTCAACTTATGCACTCTTAGGTGGTCTCTTAGCTTTCGGTGCGGTGATGGTAAGTCGGCGTAAGTAGGTTTTTATTCATATTCGTTTCTGATTGTTTAGGGGGCGTATTTTTAAGGCCTTATATAGATATCTATATGAGGCCTTTTGGTTGTGAATACTTATGGTTACTAGCACAGTGTGCAGGTTCGAGAGCGCAAGACGAACGGGCATTGAACCTGTCGATTCATAGGTCCAAGCTGGCGTGTAAGTGAGCTGATTTGTGAAGACGTGATGTCGTTGCGTTTCTCTGTTGGCTCATACGACCTCAACGGTTGGGCATTATCGCATCAGCACTAGAGCAGGAGTCCCTTGCTCCAGATGGTCGCGGCTCGGCATTTTTGTTAGCTCGACGCGGGGATGGCTAAGGTGTTTTTTAGCCCTTACGTAAGGGGTGATGTGATGAAAGTCGGAGATGCTGCGCTGCCTTTTCATTAATTTGCGTAAAGCTCTTTGAGGTGAGCATGTAAGGCTGAATTGCCCGCTTGCAGCTTGCTTGTTTCTTTGTGTAAGCGATTCGGCTACCTATTCTTGATCTGATTTGTTTTAGTTGTTTATGATCAAAAGCGTCAAAATAGTCAAAATATATATTGCTATAGTCGCAAATTTTATACATTTTGCGTCTTCACTACTTACCTCAATGCATTTATTTTTTTTACGAAAGACTGGTGGGCTTACCACATTCGCGACCTGTCAGCGATCTGGCTTTGCCTTGGTTCTAGCGCTTAGTTTGATGGCCTTTGTGCTGGTTCTTTTACTCTCAATTACAGCGATGGTTCACGTCGAGTCTAGTCTGTCGAAGGGCGCGCTAACGCAGTTGGAAGTGCGTCAAAATGCTTTACTCAGTATGCAGCTTGCACTGGGCCGCTTACAGAAAGAAATGGGGCCGGATCAACGTGTGTCAGCAAGTGGAGTTCGCTTGGACAGTGATCCGTATGATGTTGATGATTTCGATCCGATCACTGGATCCTTAGCTACCGATGGCGTGCCTTCTGAACGTCAGTTTTGGACTGGAGTATGGGAAACGAAAGTGGATGCCGATGGCTTTCGGAATAGCCAATTTAGGAGTTGGCTCGCCTCGGGCGGGCAGGTAGATCGAGAACTTAATTTACTTGATGACTTGTCGACGGTTAGCTTTACGCAGTCTGTTGAGCTAGTTTCTGGGGTGAACCCTGTGACCGTGGGAAAGAATGAGATTGCTGGACTAGGTGCCAGCACTGGGCGCTACGCGTATTGGGTCGGCGATGAGGGAGCAAAAGCAAAAGTCGCCATTCCTGAAGTAGCTGTGAGCGTTGTGGATGAAGCTTTATACCCTCAACATTTTGGGCTGTCGGCGATCAATGGGCTTAGTTGGCTGACTGATACGGCAAGTGCTGGGATTGATCGGGCAAGTAGTCGTGGCTTGTTTAAGGTAAGTGCAAATAATCTTGCTGGCACATCTGGAGCAGGTGCGGTTGACCGACTCTTTCACGATTTGAGTTATGTGAGTTATGGTGTTTTAGCGGATACCAGTAGGGGAGGCTTGAAGCAGGATCTGACGGCGGGCCTCTATGATCTTGGCGACAAGCCCACGGGCTTGATATTCCCTCCCGCTTCAGGTGGTGCCCCCAATCCGCTCGATCCTGGTGGGGCATCATGGGAGCAGTTACGATCTTGGGTTGAAGTCCAGCCTGTTGGTGGAACTTTGCCTGTTGTGGCGGCTGATACTAACCAAGCGGGGATTCACCCTGTCCTTACTGGGTTCCAAGTATACTTTATACCTAGCTACGATACTGCCACGGGTGAAGTCAGGATTAATTATTTTCCTGCCGTGACCATTTGGAATCCTTATAATCAACCCTTGGCGGGGGAAACGTATACGGTATCCATTGGAATGGTGCGAATTAACGGGGGGGGGATGGATGACTTTAATAGTTTTATGTCTGGCTGGGATCTATTTGTTGATGATAATTCTGGCTCGGGCCAACAGGAGATTGATATCTCTTCCAGTGATCCGCTCGAATTTCAGTTCACCACTGAGGTCATTGAGCCTGGCGAGGCTTTGGTCTTTGGGGAACTTTCATCGCATACGGCATCTAACTTTGGCTCAAGTGCCACGCCTGTAGTTGAGGCTGGATATACTCCGGGAATGGCGCTCTACAGGACTTTGCCAGGTGTGCAGGTGTCACCTCCTCCTGGCGAAGTCGTTAAATTTGGTTGGAGACAACAGAATTTCCGGACACATGCGCTAAAACTCTCCAGAGCCGGCGTAACGGGTGAAGAAGTTATTCAAGAGGCCGTTTATATTGCAGACACTCCACTTGTGCGTGACTTTAGTGGTGGCAGCTGGGGGAGCCCTGCCTTGCCAATGGCCTCAAATCCTAGCGCGAGTCAGCCATTTTCTGATCCCGCTAAGTCCTATGCTTATGGTGTAAAGCTTATGCGAGTATTCGCAGATAATGAACAAACTTGGAATCCCATGTATGTTAGGCCTGAGTCGCGTAACTGGTTGCGCAACTTTAATCCTCGGGCTCGAACGTCAGGGCCGATGCCCATGATTTATGAGGATATCAACATTACCAGTAATGCGAACACCTCAAATCCTTCGTTTGTTGGTAGCTTACATAAGGGTGCTGGGGCAGGAGGCAGTGCGATGGATCGAGGTTTTCAGCCATATGATTTCGGTAAAAACGTAACCGCTGGCTCTGGGCAATATTCGGCAGACTACTCAGAGAAAGCAGTGCTTTTTCAGAGTGCACCTGATCGTTTTCGACTGCACTCTATTGGACAATTAATGCACGCACCACTATACAATATTGGTGATGTGAGTAATCTAGAAGAGCGTGTGAAATCCTCTCGTTTTGGTAATCTTATTCCCGCTTATGCCGTTGGTAGTAGTGCTGCCGATCCAGCCATTGCGTTGGATCAGTTGAGTCGTGATTTTGGTAATAGTTCTTATCCCAGATATTTTAAATTTGCGGGCGTCCACTATGATTATTCGTATAGTTTGAATGAAGTGCTCTGGGATCGCTTCTTTTTTTCGACTCTATCAGACGTCTCTAATGGTGTGGGGGTGACTGATGGAAACAGCCGGATAGTTCCTATTAGTGGGAATTCGCTAGCACCTGTCGCTGATTATAATCAGTCGGCGGTAGAGCTCTTAGTAGATGGAGCTTTCAATGTGAACAGCACTTCGATCCAAGCGTGGAGTGCTCTCTTGGGTTCTTTTTTGGGCAGCCAAGTGGAGCTTGCAGATGGGACGATAGTGGATGCGGATGATCAAGCCAACCCTAGTTCACCGATACTACGTGTGGATAATCCACTGAGTGGCGCGGCTCCAGATAGTCCTGAAGGTGACGATTTTGAGACCTACGCTGGGTATCGTGATTTAAATCTTACTCAGATTAATGAACTTTCCGCAAGTATTGTAGGAGAAGTGAAATTGCGTGGGCCGTTTGTCAGCGTATCTGATTTTGTAAACCGAATGCCACGACGGGATGGTATTCTATCCGAGTCGACGAACGCATTCCGATTGAGCGGAACACTGGCGTCTGCCATAGCGAAAGCGGGGATGAATGAGGGCTTGTCTGATTTAGCGACAATCGAAACGGGTGCTCCAAATGTGGAAACTGAAGCAGAGGTTGGTTGGCGCTTAGACAGACTGCCGGGTTGGCTAACTCAGGCCGATATTCTCGCGCGGCTAGGGAGTGTCCTATCCGCACGCTCTGATACCTTCAGTATTCGCGGATATGGCGAAGTCGAAAGCGCACTTACGGGGGAGGTTATTAGCGCACGGTGTGAGGCCATCGTGCAACGACTACCTGACTTCCTAGATGATGTCACCAACGCGCCCGAGACACCAGTTGACTCAAGCTTGGCTGCGGCTGCGGGACTCAGTCCACTCAGTGTGACCAACCAAACTTTCGGACGTCGATTTGTGGTCGTCGACTTTCGTTGGATAGTAGAGGATGAAATGTGAATTCTATGAGGAAATTTAAAGGAGTATTTTGCTTACTATTAGCAACCACGTCGCTATCTGCCTTGTCGGTAGAGGAGCGGGTTTCAATTCCTTTTCAAATCTTTGTTTGGCCTAGTAATTCTAGCCCAGCAATTGTTCGTCAAATGGCTGGAGATGACTCGAGTGGCAGTCTGAACGAATTGAAGACTAGGTATGATGAGGAATCTGGCTTCTACGAATTGATTGAGGAAGACCCGATTCATCAGATCGCTTATTTGCCAGGTGCTACCGACTCCAGCCAAGAGATAAAACTTCCCGAGGCGACTCTCAGTAAAATATATAGATACACGGGACCCTCTAATCTAACTTTTTTCACTGAGTCCAAAGATGCAACGGGTGAAATTGTTCGAAAACCCTTAGCAAATGTCCAGATACCGCAAGGCGCCCGGCATATGACGTTTTTATTCTTCGGTATCGCGAATCGTGGCTATGCGATCATACCAATCGAAACGTCTCTAGAGTCGCTTCCTCGGGATAAAGTGCTGATCTATAATATTACTGACGATCGGTTGGGTCTAAGTTTGGGCGGTCCTAAGCTTGAGCTGGAGTCTGGGGCTTCAAGGTTAGTTAAAATGAATTCTCCTGGAGGGATCTATCAGCCAGTGCTTGTGGCCTCCCGAGATGACGAGGGGCGGTGGCGTCGCCGTCTCGTCCGCAAGCTCACTGTCGATCCGGGCGAACCCGCATTGTATCTTATTTATAATCGAACTGAGCGCCCTGAGAGTATTGATTTGGTGAAACTTAGCGGGTGGGATCGTGAAGTCAGTGCCGAAGAGTAGTTGTCGAATAATGGCAGATTCCAAAAAAACTAAAAACTTCCGGTGATGACGCATGCTGCTTACATAGCGGTATGTATACTCTTATGCAATCTTTCCAATATCGTTGTCTCATCTAATTTTGATGATCTCTATAATCCCTCTGGGTTTGTCCCGAGGTTATTTACTAAGGGCACCTCTGGAAACCTCTCCTTAACAGTTGAATCTCTATATTTCTAATTTTTATAGCGTTTGACTAGTATCTATTGTTCAAACATAAAATGCCGCAATCCGAAGAAAGATAATGACTTGTTCAGCATGATTGCTCACCAGCAGGAGGTGATGCGCACAGTCAAGGGCATCAATAAGCTCAATGCGGTGATCGATTGGGAGCTCTTTCGAGTGGATTTGGAAACACTGTTGGGCCATGACGTGCGCGACCTAAGAAAGGGCGGGCGCCCACCCTTTGATGTCGTGCTGATGCTAAAGGTTTTGGTGCTGCAGAAGTATTACGCATTGAGTGACGACGAAGCGGAGTTTCAGATTATGGATCGCTTCAGCTTCATGCAGCTTCTTGACTTACAGCCTGGTGATAGTGTTCCAGATGCAAAGACGATCTGGGACTTTAGACAGTCATTAGAGCAGGACGGTCGCCACGGGAGTCGCAAGATATTTGAGCGCTTCGGTCAACTCCTTGAGGGGCAAGGTATGTTGGCTAAAGAAGGTAGTATCGTGGACGCCAGTTTTGTTGCAGCTCCACGCCAGCGCAACACTCGTGAACAAAATGCACAAATCAAAGAAGGAGAGTGCCCCGCAGAGTTAGATCCAAACACCGCTGTAGGGCGCCAAAAGGACTGCGATGCTAGCTGGGCAAAGAAGAACCACGAGGTGCACTACGGTTACAAAAATCACGCGAAAGTGGATGCGAGGAGTAAGCTGGTCAGTGGCTACGCGACGACGCCAGCGAGCGTGCATGATTCGCAAGTGTTCGAGGAATTAATCGACAAAGACGACGAAGCGGTGTTCGCAGACAGCGCCTACCAGTCCGAGTCGAGATGTGAATACTTACTGAAAAAGTACTGCCAGAACTTCATTCAGTTCAAGGCAACGCGCGGTCATCCTCTCAGCGAAGAAGAACATACAACCAACAAGCTGCGCAGCCGTATCCGCGTTCGCTGTGAACAGGTCTTCGGACGCATGAGCCCAATGGCAATGGACCAGCTGCGAACGATCGGTCTAGTGCGAGCCCATCAACACAACGCGCTGAGTCACCTTGTTTACAATATGGACCGCACTGTATTCCTGCGCCGATAGGCCTCAAAGTGAGCGAAAACGCCCAGAAAAAACGGATAAACGAACTAATCAAATCTAAAAATCAGTCACTCCAACCATTCGAAAACCGGATCAAACCGAACTAGCATCAATTAATTATGAAAAATACGAAACAACCTAACTTGAGCCGTCAAAACGGTCTTTTCAGAGGTGACTTTAACTTCAAAATGTATACGTTTTATTTCAGTTTAATGATGGCATTTAGTTGCATCGTGCGGGGCGAAAAGTCGAGCCAGTTAATTCAAAATTTAGACAACGGAGTGTCGCAGACACTGGTCTTTTATGGTACCAGTCTAACAGCGGGAGGCAGTTGGGCGGATGAGATGGAAAAGATCTTGAATGAAAAATACGGTAAGTTAATTCAAGTGTATAACTGTGCTAGGGGTGGTTCTAATTCTGGATGGGGAAGAGCGAACATTCTGAAGCGGGTGCTTCCATTGGATCCCGATACGATCTTGATTGAATTTTCAATGAACGATGCTATAGTCTCACGTAAAATACCGGTAGATCGTGCTCGGGAAAACCTGCTCTACATGATCGCTACTCTAAAAGCGCAAAACCCAAAAGTGGAAGTTGTTTTGCTGACGATGAATCCGCTCGGTGACAAAGTGGCGAGCCGCACAGCAGATGACCCTTATTTCAGAGGTTCACTGCCAGATCATTACCAAATGGTTCGTGATTTCGCCGCAGAACAAAAACTTAAACTAATTGATGTGAATTCGATCTGGTTGGAATTTAAAAATAAAGATCCTCGGGCCTTTGCTAAACGTGTTCCGGATGGCGTGCATCCGGATGATATCGGGAACCGAGAAGTCATCCTCCCTGCAGTTTTGGAGGGCTTGGGGCTTTCCCAGTAGATGCGTTTAAGAGCCATTGATCGGAAGTTTTTGTCAGCACAAGTCGATGTTGGTGACGCGTTTTAATTTTAAGTTACAGCATGCGTGGCGTCTCGATACGCGTCTCGATATCTCGTAGGCGCTTGACCCAAAAGTCTACCTTGCTCTTATTTATTTTACCTGCGATGGCTATCGAAATTGCAGGTTTCTTTTCGAAGCAAATGGCAACCGTTTTGTCGCCCTTTGTGTTCGTTTTTTCGTATATGTAGCCATTTTCTTGGATCATTTTAAGTTTGCCTAGAAGTTCCTTGAATGAGCTAAAGCCGGGTATCTCTTTTTTCGTGTATCTGAGCTCGAGCTCCCCCTGCGAGAGTCTCGCCAGCATGGCTAAGCCAAGTCTTGATTGCGTGGCGTCAACCAGAGTATGGCCAGCTAAGCCCATGCCTGCTTTGATGCCTGGTTTTGCGTGATAGAGATACGTCACTTGCCGGTTCCATAGCATTCCATAGGCAACTAACATGCCGGTTGATTTATGTAATTCATCCAGTATTGGATAAACGTGATCTACGAACCCTGCACCTTGCATTGCTTGAGCTGCGAGGACTGCTATTGCTGCGTCAGGCACGTATTTGCGGCCTTTGATTTGCCTAAGGTAGCCGCCTGCAGCTAGTGTCCTGAGCAGTCGATGCACTTTAGTGGTATCAATCCCCAATTCAGTGGCGATTGTATTAACTCCGACTCCCTGTGGATAGGAGATTGCAAATTGTAACACTTTCAGCCCGTCGATTAAGCTCTTGTTTGGCTGCCGAGGCATCAAGTCTGGTGATGTTTGGTAATCGTCTCCCACTATTTTATTTCTGTTAATCTGCATAAGTAAAATGATAATCGTATATCTGGCGATTACTAGGGCAAGATCAAAGCTTTACACTTGCTAGGACTCTAAAAAAAGACTAGCGATAGTATGAAATATTTTAATTATAGCAATTATGAAATCAGCAGTTCTTTTCCCCTACCTCATTTTATCTGCGCTGCTTGGAAGCCACGCAACCTTAGCAGAAGAATTAATTGCCTCGAAGCTAGTTAGCTCGACTGGTCTTTTCGTATCCCAAGGAGCTTTCAAGCTGCTGGCTGGGGAGAAAGCTCAAGCTGGTATTGTGAAGTCCGTAGATCAGTCGGCTACAGGAGATACTGAAGTCTGGGTTTATACGGCTGCTGAAGCTGGCGACTACCAGCTAGGTATGGCGTGGGTAGAGGTCTTATCAGGCGAAAGTGTCAAAGTCGAAATCACATGCAGAGGTAATATGATTCGTGAAATGGTAGTGCCTGCGAGTAAATTGCCGACGCGTATGGAAACACGAGTCCCTGATGTCGAGCAGGGTGACCGTATTGCAGTCAAGGCGACCCCTATGGGGGATGCTCAATACAGGCTCGGATACCAGCTGGCTATAACGACTCCGACTTTTCCAGAAGCGAAGATTTTCAATGTAGCTGACTTTGGTGCTCTGGGAAATGGGGTCAGTGACGATATGGCTGCGATTCATCTTGCTGTTGAAGCGGCTCGGCGCGCAGGAGCAGGGGTGATACGCTTTGAGCCTAATCGATCTTACAGGTGTATTGGTCGCGATGATTTAGAACAAGAGTTTGTCTTTCCTTTGAAGAATGCATTTAACGTAAAAATTGAGGGTAACGGAGCGACCTTGATTTTGCATCCGCCCGACGGCTTAGTGCAGATTGACTCTTCGCGCAACATTCACTTGGATGGTCTGTTTGTCGCTTATGATCCGCTGCCATATTATCAGGGAGAGATCACTGATATAAATGTTGAGAATATGACGATCGATATTGTTGTGCCAGACCGCTATCCTGTTCCTCAGACTGGTGAAACTGTTTTTGATGGTCCGTTTTTCGGACGTTCTTTTATTCCAGAGTTTAAAGGTGCCCGGTCTGGTGACGGTAATAATATCTATATTGATTCGGTGACTCCGCTCACAAGTGATCGCCATTTGCGTATTCAGGTGCCTGGGAATGCGAAGGGCAGTGACTCTCCAAATGCGGGGATGTTAAAAAGAGTGCAGCGGGCTAAGGATGAAGGAGCCACTGAATTTGTGGTGCCTCACATTTTATATGGGCATCATGATGGAACATCATATATTCACTCAAGTAGTCGGATAAAAATAAGTAATACTCGTTGGTATTGTGTGCCCTATTTTTGGTTGAGTATTCGTCAAAATTACGGGCCAGTTACGCTTTATAATACTGACCTACAGATGAAGCATCCTGAGACTGAGCTTTTAGCTTCTTGGCGAGATGGGCTGCACATTAAGAACAGTCGATTCGGCCTAACGATAGAGGGAGCAGATATGGATGGGGCGGCGATGTATGACGACACGTTTGCCATTTATAGCCGTAGCCATCGAGTTCTTGGAGTAGATGGAAGAACCCTTCATATGGAGCCAGTTTTCCGTGATCATAAAGATATAGAGACATGGTATCCGGGTGACTGGGTAAGCGTTTGGAATCAAGATCAAACGAAGCTACGTGGGATGAGCCGTCTTATTGAGAAACGTGATGTTCGTGAAAAGAATGAGTTTTTCCTTACTTTAGAGACGATTCCTTCGGGTGCGGGCGCAGAAGACATACTCATTAATGAAGAAGTCCTAAATCGTAACACACTGATTCGTGATTGCCGTACCACCGATGTGGGCACCGAGTATGCAAGTAATCGCTTTCGCGCGACAGACATTCATTTTGAGAATAATCACTTCGATGATTTTGCGTTTCATGTCGAGTTTGATGGCTTCTGGGGCACTCCTCGATCGCGGAATGTGATGGTGAAAGACACGTTTATTAGCAGTCAAAATTCGACGCTGACACTGAGTTGGCCAATAGGGGTAACTTTTCAGGACTGTATAATAGATAACACCACGGTAGTCTGTCACAAGAATGCAGAGGATATACTTTTCAATAGTGTGCAATGGACTAATGCTCCAGAAAAGTTCCTTAAAATTGGCCCTGGCAGTGGAGTCACGATTATGGGTGACTCTCAGCTCGATGGGGGGATTATCGAGCAGGATTCCCAGGCAGTATTAAATCGTCTCTCGATTCATCAGAGTTCTTCGATTGATATCGCACCAAGATAACTTTATATAGAGCTTAGCTTAGTGATATCTTGTAATGCGATAGTCGGGTTTATTTGACATCGCTCCCGAATGGAAGGCCATGATTGAACGTTAAAACCAACTTTACGCAGTCGTCTCGACTGCTTACTTCCCCGGAGTTCATCTTTCGTATAGTCTCTCTACTGGTAGTCGCAAGTGCGTCATTATCTGCATCGGTTCTGTTTAGTTTTAATGCGGAGGATCACGGCGAAGGGATGCACGCAGTTGAAATAGGCAGCAGTTACGCTGATGTAATGCCGCACCCATCCACTCGGGCGATGCATTATCAAGTGGAGCAGCCATTCACATCTAAAATGCGCAGCTGGACTTATCGCATACCAGAAGCGGGTAATTACCAAGTCGGCATGGCTTGGGTAGAGGTCGCCTCTGGCGATAATGTGCGAGTTGAGATCTTTAAGAACAAGAAAGAGGTGCTGCAGGCTGTGGTTGCGCAGGTCGGGCAGGTGACGCGCTTTGAAGATAGAATCGAGGGTCTCCTTGCAGGTGACACGGTGACTGTAAGAATGCGTCCCAGTGGAGGATTCTATCGTGCTGCTTACCATATCGCCTTAGGCACTCCGATTTTCAATGGGTTACCAGTCTTCGATGTACATGCGCCTGAATTTGGAGCTGTCGGCGATGGAGTTACGGATGACTTCTTCGCAATTCAAGCGGCTGTTGAGGCAGCAAAAGCAGCTGGAGGCGGTATTGTAGAGTTTGACGGCAGTCGAACTTATCGCGCAATTGGTTCAACCGAGGATCTTATCGAATCGGTTTTACAGTTAGAAAACACTGCGAATATCCTAATCAAGGGAAATGGCGCGAATTTAGTTTTACACCCGCCAGATAGATTCGCTTTGATTCATAACAGCCAAAATATTCAGATAGACGGACTACGGGTTGCCTACGATCCTATCCCATATTACCAAGGGACGATCGATGCGATCAATCTTACCGATTTGACCGTAGATATTACAGTGCCACGTCGCTATCATGAGCCAAAAGTCGGTAAGACGACACATCCAAGTTTAGGAGGTTTCTTTGCCTTTACTTTTATACCTAATGAGCCGAATTCGCGTGCAGGTTGGGCCGGGGAACATCTGCATGTAGCATCAACTGAGTTGATCGATGGTGATCCGCAAAAGATACGTATCTACGCAGAAAATGGAAGTCGCGAAGGAACTAAAGACGATTCTTACGCTGCAAAGTCTAGGCGGGTTTTAGTGAATGCTCAGAATAATGGTGCGACTGAGATGATTGTTCCGGATCTCGATTTGGGGCATAAGGGATTGTTCAGCTTAGATGTGGAAGGCTCCTATCGAGTTAAGCTTAGCAATTTACTATTCTCTATGATGCCTCACTTAGGTATTGGTGTTAACGATAATTTGGGGCCGATTACTTTGAGCAACGTCGATCTACTCATGGAGGCGCCACGCACCGAGCTGTTTTGGAGTTGGAGAGGCGGCTACTCCATTGTTGGCCACAATCGGTGGGGTTTATTGATCGAAGATGGAGAGTGGCATGGAAATGCGATGTATGACGACATTTTGGCTTTGTACACTCGTCGGCAAGAGATCGTCGACGTCACTGCTGATAAAGTGAAATTGAACTTTGGACTCTACTACCACGATTGTGCCCACCTTTTTGAAGTGGGAGATTGGGTAAGTATATGGACAAAAGATCAGTCCGAGCTCCGCGGCATGTCTCGGATTGTCGAAATAACAACAACTGCAGACAAACAGCTGTATGTTAGGCTAGACTCGCTGCCTGCTGGAACATCCGTGGAAGACGTTGCCATTAACGAAGAACTATATAATCGTAATACGCTGATTCGAAACTGTAAGAATTATCCAGAAGGCGCGTCGGTTGCAGGAACACGTTTACGCACTGGGGGGCATTTCCTGGATTCCGATTTGAATGGGGTTTATATAATTACTGAGTTCGACGAGCTTTTTAAGCCAGTTCGCGCTAGAGACTTAATTATCGAGAATTGCGATCTTGGCAGTAATCGTTGGAACCGCGTTCGGCTGACTGGTGCGATCAACCCTATTATTATTAACACTGAGCTTGATGGACTGTATGTTTATGGCAATGGAGGTGCCGAGGATATCTACTTAAATAGCTTGGATTGGAAAAATGTGGACCACACCATTCTCAAATTAACGGATTCGAGCAATGCCTTTATCTTTGGAGATTCGCGGGTCAACAACTTGAGAAGCGGGTTTAGTCGTTACGTAGATGTGGATGAATCCTCAAAAGTCGAGTATCGTAAGCCTGATGATTACAACTCGAAGCAGGGTGGAGCAAGCGAGTCAGTCCCAGTGCCAGTTGCTCCTCGCTTAACCGCAATGGCGGGCAACGGAAGTGTTCATTTGGATTGGTCTGATGTGGACGAGGCAGGAGTCTACACGATTTATCGAAGCGAGTATTCAGGTGAGCCTTGTGTGTACCTCGGAAGAACTATTGATAGCCACTATGTGGATACCAACGTAGAAGTGGGCAGTCGCTATTACTACGTTGTCTCTGTAGTCGATGTGAATGGTAATGAGTCCCCACGTAGCAATGAGGAGTCTGCTAGCCCAGAGGGAACTGTTTTTTCCGTTGAATCAGATGCGTTTGTTCAAGCGGGCGTTTATGCGAACCGTAATTACGGTGCGAGTGTGAATTTGAGCAGTAAAGCATCAGAAGCTCCTGACTTCGCTCGTGAGTCCTACCTTCGCTTTGATTTATCTTCGCTTGAAAGCGATGTCGCCAAGGCGACCTTATCCTTGAAGCTGTCAGCACTAAGCGGATCCCACGGTCAATATGCAGTTTTCTTAGTGAGTGATGATAGCTGGAAGGAATACAGCCTAAACTGGAACAACAAGCCCACCGCTGGAACTCGACTACTCTCGTTTCCCTTACCCGCAGTTGGCGAATGGGTGACATTAGATATCACGGAGGCTGTTATTGATGAACTGCAACGAGACGGCACTTTGTCTATTGTTTTGAGGTCGGAGCAAGATAACTTGGCCAGTTATGCTTCGAGTGAATCCATCAACCCGATGGATCGACCAAAGTTGACCGTGAGCACACGCACGGTCGCTAAACCGCCTGTGCCTACGGGGTTCAGTGTCGTATCTGGCGGTATGAATGGCGTGAGCCTAAGTTGGGACGAGATGAGCCAGTCAGGAGTTCAATCATACAGACTATATTTCAGTAGTAGCTCTGCCGGTCCTTTCTTTCAACTAGTCGACACCAGCAAGACAAAGTATGTCGATGCCGATGCCTCTCCGAGTGGTGTTCGCTATTACGTGCTAGCATCTATAGACGCAAGTGGACGACGCTCTGAACTTTCTAAGCCCGTTAAATTTATTCAAAAGTAATTTTCAAACCCAAATTCAAAAGCAAGTAATTATGATAAAGCCCTGTTTTCTAATCACAGCATTTTCGATACTGACTAACTTATTAAGTGGTTCGCCAAATATTCGAGAATCTCTCGAATATAGCATGTATATTGATGGCATAACTCTCGGATCGGCATCTTCTGACTGGACTGATGATGATTCCCTTGGAGGGCACGAATTGAGGAGCACCAATACTGGTATGGGCGAGTCACTCGGAGCCAAGCTGACTTCTGATTATACTGAAGGCAATCGGACGCTGAGCTCTGGTCCTCGTCGTTCAACATGGAACCTTCAGGGGCATGCCCTAAACCTCAATGAGAGTCCTTACTACTTCAGTTTTTTTGCTCAAACAGCAAGCGATTCGTCTTTCCAGTTTGAATTTGGAGATTCGGCACAAAATCGCTGGATGCCACTTAAGGTAAATCCTGATGGTAGTGTCGAAACAGGCTTACATAACCTTTCAGAGTCGAAAGCGATCTCAACTCCGGGCTTATGGCAGGCGGGCACAACCTACTTAGTCGTCGCTAAATTCTTACCCGGCACTCCCGATACTTTATTTATGTCATTTTACGATCTCTCTGATCCCGAGGCGAAATACCTGAAAGAGCCATCCGCGAGGAAAGATTGGCAGCTGAGCACAAACATTAACGCGGGTATTATGCTTGATCGCTTGATAGTTACTACCAGTGATAGTGGAGTCTCCTTTGACGAGCTACGGCTAAGCACCCGTTATCGTGATGTCATCCCTCAACCTAAAAAGCCATCTGATGGCGATGGCAAGGTTGAGCTTCAAGTGGCTAAGGATATTTTGAAACCACTGGCGACCGTGGCTCAAGTGAAGACTGAACAGGCTGGTGAGTGGACCCATCAAGTAAAAGAGGCGGGAGATTATCAGGTCGGTATGGCTTGGGTGGAGGTGCTCTCAGGCGATAATGTACTCATTGAAATATTAAAAAATAACACCGAACTGATTAAGTCATTTCTGGCGCCCTCTGACACAGTCACTCGTTTTGAAAATAGAATCGAAGGGCTTTCGGCTGGAGACGTCTTGACTGTTAAGATGACTCCGAACGGAGGTAGTTATCGCGCTGGCTATCAAATCGCAGCAAGTACACCGATCTTTGATGGTAGTCTTCCAGTTTTTGATATCCACGACCCAGCTTACGGTGCGGTCGGGGATGGTGTGACGGACGATTTTTCTGCGATTCAAGCAGCTGTCAGTGCTGCGGTCGAAGCAGGCGGTGGGATTGTTCGCTTCGATGGATCAAAGATCTATCGCTCCATTGGTTCATATGGCCTAGAAATTGAAAATCTCATCGAGCTGGTCGACACTAGCAACATCAAGGTTGAAGGTAATGGTGCGACCGTTGTTTTGCATCCACCAGATCGATTGGCTTTTGTGAAGCACTCTGAGAACATTCAAGTCGATGGGTTTGTGATGACTTACGATCCCATGCCGTATTATCAGGGAATCATTGATGATATAAACATAGAAGAGCGAACCGTTGATTTAACAGTTCCAGATCGCTATGAAATGCCGTATGTGGGTGTGCACCCGGAAAATCGTGAAAAGGTCTTCTTTGCTTTTTCCTTTATACCTGAAAGTCCAATTGCTCGTAGGGGAACAGGGAAGCACCTACACCTTTCGTCCTCTGAGACTATTGACAGGAACCCTAGAAAGGTTCGCTTGAACGTTTTAGAAAAATCTCTGCCTTCCCTTCGCCATAGTTTGAACAAGGGAGCCACTGAAATTGTAGTCCCGCATCCATTGTATGGGCATCGGGGGGAGTTCAGTATCGAGGTTTCGTATTCCTCTCGTGTTATGGTTAGTAATTTGCTTTGTAGGATGATGCCGCACTTGGGTATACAGCCGAAAAATAACGTAGGGCCGATCACGTTTTCCAATGTCGACTTGCTTATGGAGAACCCTGAAACAGAGCTCTTCTGGGGTTGGAGAGGCGCCTATTCGGTGACCGGCCATAACCGATGGGGGTTTAAAATTGAGGATAGCGAGTGGCATGGAAATGCTATGTATGACGACGTCTTAGCATTTTTCATGAGAAGGCAAGATATTGTATCGATCGAGGCCAACACGCTCAATCTCGAGATGGGTGACTTTAGTCACCTATTTAAAATCGGCGACTGGGTAAGTATCTGGGCCGAAGGTCAGACTGAAATGTTGGGTATGTCGCAAATTACCACATTAAGCGAAAAGAAAGAAGACGGTACATTTGATATATCACTCGAATCGCTTCCAGCTGGAACCGCAGTGAATGGTGTCGCGATCAACGAAGAACTCTATAATCGCAATACGCTCATCAGGAATTGTAAGAATATTGCCGTTGGTGGTTCAGACGCCACTACACGTATTCGGACTGGTGGGCATTTCCTCGATTGTCACTTCGACGGATTCTACTTAATAACCGAGTTCACTGAAATTTTTCATCCAGTACGCGCTCGGGGCTTAATTCTAGAGAACACTTACTTCGGTAGAAATTCTGTAGGTAGAATGCGACTAACTGCCGCAATTAACCCTAAGATAATTAACTGTCAGTTAGACCGAAACTATGTCTTTGGTAATATGTCCGCTGAGGATATCTATTTTGAAGGCAACGAATGGTTGAACTTTCACGATAAACTTGGTGGAGAGGATATTTACCTAGATGGTAGCGATTGGAGGAACTTGAATGCTGAAATCATTCGCCTCTCTGATTCCAGTACCGGCTGGGTGTTTGGAAATTCGACCCGTAACGGCATTTCTACTGGGCTTTCGAAGCACGTGAGCACCGATAGCACATCGACCCTGCGCTTCGATTATCCGCCTAGTTGCAAAGTGGATAAAGCAAGTGCTGCAAAATCAACTCCCGAACAGTAAGTATGAACTCATTTAAAATAGCGCTCATATTATTAGTGGCCTGCTTTAGCTCCATAGCGTATTCTAGCCAGAACACTGAGATGCCTACCTTGTTAGGAGGACGAGAGTTGACTGCAATTGAGGCATCTGAGGCAGGTTTCGTTATGGCGGTTGATCAAGCACCTCTAGCGACGGCTAAGAAGTGGGAATATATTGCTGCCGAATCTGGCGATTATCAGTTAGCCATGGCATGGGTTGAGCTGCTTTCGGGAGACGGAGTTAAAGTTGAAATCATCGCGGCGGGTGAAACCATACGCGAGGTGGAGGCAGGTCTAGGTAAGGAGCCCATACGCCTGGAGGCACGAATCGCGAACATTGCGGCGGGTGATCGTATTGAAGTTAGGGCCACTCCGATGGGAATTTCGGAATACCGGCTGGGATTTCAGTTGGCCATAACAACGCCGACATTTGCGGGCGCGCAAATCTTTGACGTTACTGATTTTGGTGCTTTGGGTGATGGAGAAACCGACGACATGAAGGCGATTCATCTTGCTGTCGAAGCGGCAAGGCAGGCAGGTTCAGCCATTGTTCGTTTCGAACCGGGGAAACACTATCGGTAAGCGTCCGAGTGACGACCTCCTATCCATAATGCAGAAGCGTGGTATTCTGTGTGGATGGAATCAATTGAAACAGAGGTATGTGTGGAGTCGGACAAGTCTGATCGTCAGGGGCGTCGTATCCGTGGTGCAGCAGAGTGGTCCTCGATTTTAGATCGCTATGATCAAAGCGGGTTAACTCAGGCGGCTTTTTGCCGCCGCGAAGGTCTGAAGTTCGGAACGCTGGTGTCGTGGTTGGGGCGTCGGCGTAAGAACGTCGGTGCTTTGATCAGTTCGCCGCCGGAACCGAAGTTTCGCGAACTGAGCCTGAGTAGCCATCCTGAATCATTGAGCTCAAGCTTAGAGGTAAGCCTGCCAGACGGGACAGTTCTACGCGGGTCGCAGGC
>JBLHWY010000051.1:0-37040 GCA_047629195.1 Candidatus Azotimanducaceae bacterium | reverse complement strand
GTTGGTGCTAACGAAGAACTCAAAAACATGCTTAAGCAGCCAATGTTTCAGGTGGCAGAGACCATTCGCAATTGCGATGATTCTACGCCGAAAAATCAGGGCGCCAATATCATTGCTGTTTCTTAGAAAACCTCTTTTTCGTTAAATTTCGCGGCCCGCGACTCTTGGTTTTGACAACTGAGTCGCAGGGTCGGGATTGTTACCCACCCAAACACAGACCTGTGGATCTGCGTGTCTTAGCTCGCCAGAAATATAAATCCCTTGATCAGTAAACAAGCCTTTCCTTTCACCTGCAGTCACAAGAATAGTGCCATTCTCAGTCACTTCATACAGGTGGTCCCTGTCAAACGGATGATAAAGAGCTGCCATTATTACTCACCTACCCATTCTGTGAATTTTTGATGTAACCAACGAACCTTGCTTTCCTGATACCCGGATAACGTTATGCCAGTTTTGTAAGTGGATTCAAGTCCCATCTGGACTTTTGGCATATTGAAGGAATCCTGATCGAACACCTTGCCGAGAAAACCAAGTGCGCTCGACCACTTTTCATCCTCTTTTAGCCAATGTACTTTCGCCGCTGGTGGTCGCTCACCACTAAACGGCGCAAGCTGTATACACTCCATAATTGCTGACCGGTGATCGTTTCCGTTAGGTCGGAACCGATACACGATTCGGTTAAAAGCACCCCAAGGGTGAAAGTTCGGAAACTGGGTGTAGTCGATGCTATCCACGATTTCTGCGTCGCAATACTCGTCAACCTTGACCCCAGCGGCAGGTCGCAAAGCGTCTCTGCTCATCGCCGCCATAAACGCTCGTGCATTCATCCCTGCCGGTACTTTAGGGATCTCTGCCTCTGGAGGTAAATCCATCATTGCCCGCAGTAAATCTTCATCGGTAATTTCATAATCTAAAAGTGGACTTGGCGTAATACCGGGCGTAATCACTCTGGCACAGTTTTCCCAAACGTCTACCTGGCTATTGGCATCGCCAATTCCACGCAGGATCTGTGGGTGCGTAGCATTAACATGGTAAGCCTCGCAGAATGCCTCCTGGGCAATCTTCCAGTTGCAAGGCATGATTTTTGCGACATGGGCTTCCTTGTACAAGGCCCCTAAATCCCAACGCTCAAATTGGCCGGCAAGGTCCGATATAAAGTCATCGAAAGGCGCGCAACTCTGATCAGGGTTAATAAAAACGAAGCCTGCCCAAATCGCAACCGGCAGTTCTGGCAATGAAAACTCTTCGTCCTTTATCTGAGGAAAGTCCCACCGTGACGGGATGTCTTTTAAGCAGCCGTCCAGGTGCCAGGCAAACCCATGAAATGGACACCTTAATTCCGCCGCGTTGCCATCGAACTCTTTCAGCATGCGGCCACGGTGTAGACAGGCATTTGGGTACGCCTTAATTTCGCCAGCTTCCGTCCGTACGATGAGAAATGATATGCCAGCAATGTCATAGCGGTAGTGATCACCCGGTTCTGGTATGTCTTCTTCACGGCAGGTAAATTGCCAAACCTTTTTCCACAAGCGTTCCACTTCCTTCTCGTGATATTCCGCTGTGATGTACCGACTGACAGGATATTCAGTCAAACCTAAATCTTTCGGCGATTGCAGCCTAAGGACAGCGGGCACGTCGTGAGAATCTTGATCCAACAGCTCCTGGTAAGTCACGCCCGGAGAACGCGGCATGGTCTCCGGATCCAGGTTCTTAAACATTTCGGACATTTAATTTACCTTCTAAAATAAACAGTCAGTAGTGATTGTTTTTAGTTTACTTGAACTAGCACGCAAAGAACATGGCCTTGGAAAAATGGCACCAGAAAATTCATTTGCAGCCAAGCTTAAAATCAAATAAAGGTACTTTCTAATTGCGCACTAAGCATTTAAAAAGTTAATTTTAGTTTCACTTTGGCCATCATACCTATCAGCACATCGGTGTGCCTATATTCACTTGAACTCCACGCTTCCGCAACATCAGCTCTGAAGCACATATCCATTATGGCTACTCATCCAATCCACGACGACCCGCTTCACGAATAATAGGCTGATATTCAGCAAACGGCGTTGGATTATTCGAACCGATGGTGAGGCCCGCGTCCGTGGTAAGAGTATGGCCAGAGGTATAACCCGATTCATCGCTGGCAAGCCATAACGCAGCGTTGACCACATCATCTGCAAGTCCAGCGCGACCTTTTAGTGGAGAGTTTGCAGCTAGCCTTTTTTTAGTTTCTTCTATCGCCGAAGGGTCACCACTCAGCGCGGCAACCATTGGCGTTGCCATACCTGCCGGAGAAATAGCGTTTGCCCGGATGCCATACTGCGCCAGTTCGCAAGCAATGTTTTTGGTTAACCCAATAACAGCATGCTTCGCAGTCGCATAAGCATGAGGACCTAGTCCACCCATGATACCTGCCGAACTGGACATACTGATAATGGAGCCTCGGCCACGAGGAATCATGACTCTGGCGGCGTGCTTGCAACCGTAGTAAACGCCGTTCAAGAGGATGTCGATCGTAAACTTCCATTCGTCAGTCACGGTTGATGCGATAGGACCTGCGGCACCCACAATACCAGCATTATTGTACATCACATCAAGTTGACCGAATTCCGAGACTGCGGAATCGATCAAGTTCGCCACTTCTTCTTCGGAAGACACATTGCAGGAGACGAAGCATGCTGCGTCTCCGAGACTATCGGCAACCCTTTGACCGGCATCTTCCTGAATGTCGCCAAGCATGACTCTAGCACCTTCCGCAACAAAACGAATCGCTGCCGCTTCACCGAATCCACTCGCTGCGCCTGTAATTGCGACGACCTTGTTCTCAAGTCTTCCTGTCATGATTTCTCTCATATTTTTATTGAATTTGGGATCGTGAACTAAATTTTTCTATAGAACTAAAGCTGCCATCGTAAATCAGTGTTTGAGGCTAAGGTGTATTGTTGGCCACATTCAGCCGTCGCATCCCAGAGTTTGGTTTTTGTTGCCCATTGTCTGCTACTACCTAATCTCAGCTTGTTGACAGGCAATAACTATACTATGGTTCGACCTAAAACCAAGTCGATAGAATTGAGGTTATATTAAAATGATTAGTGAAGGTCCCGTAGAAGATAGGTTGGCGATTCGAGAATTAGTGGAATCCTATAACGATGCTGTCATGCGTTTTGACGGTGAGGCATGGAAATCAAATTGGCTCGCAGATGCTAGCTGGAGCTTGCCTGGGGCTGGTGAGATACAAGGCCTCGACAATTTTTTCCCCATCTGGGAGCAAGCCATGAGTGGATTTTCCTTTGTCGGGTTCTTCGCTTCAGCTGGGCCTATCCTCGTAAAGGGGGATTACGCAACAGGTACCTGGTACCAGCAGGAGTACTTACATGGCAAGGACGGTTCAAAGCGCAAGATTACGGGCAAGTACAGCGATGACTACGCAAGGCAGGAAGGACGCTGGTTCTTCCATAAACGGATTTACGAGATTCTTGACGCCGAAGAAAATTAAACAAGACAACTTGAGTTAGCCTATCATCGCCCCCCCTAGCGAAATAGTCTAACCGATCGCAATTATAGATAGAGACGCTACACAACCCCCAGCGCCTCTATCATGAGCAATGAAATTTAGCTCCTCGAACACCTGACCATATTCCTAACCACTCCTCTAAAGACAGCCATGCGACGTGGCTTGAGCTCCCCTTTGGCTACCAATATTCAACACCAAACGCCAAACAGTCAACCAGAAAACATTTAGGGCATCACCCAACTGAGGTGTTTTACGCTTGGGTTGATCAAAACAGTGAGAAACCTCCCCACGATTATAAGTCTAGCCCTCTACCATCTGAAAAGACCCAATCCCCAATCGATTTACCTGCGAAATAGACGGAAGACGAGTTAACCGCATATATATATACCTATATGCGGTTATAAGCTTGACTAGTTAGTCCACATAACATATAAAAAAAACAGTCAGTCCTGATTTTTTTAGATTGACTGATCGATAGAGCAGAAAAAAAATGGACGCAAGATCCAAAAAAGAAGAGAAAAGAACAAGGTTGAAAAAGTAGACATACAAAAAGTACATATAAAAGTACATACAACCAAGATTCAAGCAAGAGGGGAAACACAATGATCGAATGGACAAATCGACGTGCGCGGCTGGCGTCAATAATTACACTTGTAGCTACAGCGGCATCGGTACCAACGTGGGCTGCTGAAAGGGAAATTCGCGCCCTTGAAGTGGTGACTGTCACCGCTCGAAAAATAGAAGAATCGGCCCAAACGGTCCCTATAGCAATAACGGCCCTGACTAAAGAGCTGAAAAATTCGACGATCAGAGACATCACAGACCTCAATGGATTTGCGCCTAACGTACAGATTGGTGAGGATGGCGCTCGAGGTGGCGGGGGTGCTGTCATCGCCATGCGAGGCATTAGCCCAAGCCGTACGGATGACAACTCCTTGGATGCCCCTATTGGTGTCATGATTGATGGCATTTATCTGGGCTCACTAGCAGGGCAAGTGCTTGAGAATTTTGACCTAGAGCGTATTGAGATATTACGTGGTCCTCAAGGTACGTTGTTTGGCAAGAATACGGTTGGTGGTGTGATTCACGTCATCCGAAGTCGGCCTACGGGTGAATTCGGCGCACGCCTAAAAGCAACTGCCGGTCAAAATGGCCAGAGAGAGCTCCGGGCGGTCGTCAATACTTCGCTTGTCGAAGATAAGCTTGCACTCAAACTCTTCGGCACCTACATTCAAGACGACGGATATACTGAGAACATCACTATCGGCGGCAAAAACGGTGAGACTGACTATAAGAGTTATGGCGCAACATTTCTGTATACACCGAATGACCAATTTGAAGCTCTGTTCACCATCGAGAAGTTTCTGGATGGGAGTGACCTAAGCGCCTACAACACCAATTTTAATTTGGCACCGGGTGTAGCAGCTCCGCCCAGCGGACTTCGCGATTCAGATTTCAGCGGCGGCTTTCAAATGTGTGATGCTACTCAGCTGTTCAGCTTCCCTGACGCTTGTAGAACCACGCTAGACACCCCTAGCGTATCTGAGAACGATACAAAGAACGCGGCAGATCTCGACACCACTGCATATACACTGAATATGAGATACGATATAAACGAGAATCTAACCGCGGTATCGACTACCGGTTATCGCGAGCTCACTGAGTACGGTATCTTCGATTTTGATGGCTCAGCAGCACCGTTTATCACGATCGAGAAGTTCAATGACTTTGACCAGCTGAGTCAGGAATTTAGAATAGATGGTAGTTATGACAACTTTAGCTTCACGTCTGGCCTCTATTACTTCAATAGCGAATTTGATCGTGATTGGCGTACAGGCGGATCTTTCTGGCAAAACCGGCTAGGCGGCCTATTTGCATTTGCGCCACCGCCAGCTCCAGGGGTTACTTATTGGGGACTCTGTCAGGCAGGTGCTATTGGCTTATTCTGCGACACCGGCATTCCAGATTATCCTGGTCTAGATTCCGATCTGGTACAAGTTCTTTATGAAACTCAGGAAACTACTTCCTACGCAGTGTTCGCACAGGGCGACTGGCAGTTTGCTGAAGATTGGACCTTGACCTTAGGTTTGCGCTGGACTCGCGAAAAGAAAGACTTCATTGCTGGTCAGGGTTATTTGACCACAGTAGAAAGACAAGATGCGTTTGCTTATCCAGCCTTCGCTGACCTAAGCAACGAATGGACAGAGACTTCTCCTAAAGCTGGGATCACTTATCAATTAAATGACCAAGCAATCATATTTGGCACCTACTCAGAAGGATTCCATTCTGGTGGGTTCTTTGGTACTAACCAGAATATTGCAGATTTTGTACGAGATCAGTATGACCCTGAGTTCGCGAAGTCATATGAGCTAGGTTATAAGAGCTTAATGATGAATGGACGTCTAAAACTTAATGTTATTGCGTTCTACAATGACTTTACGGACAAACAAGAGTCGTCAATCGCCTTTGATCCGGTCACCAATACTGTTGCAACCATTTTTAACAATGTATCTGATGCGAACTATCGAGGTATTGAGTTAGAAACGGAATTCCAAGCGACAGAACGCCTGCGATTATTCTTAAACTACGGTTACTTGGATGCTGAATACGGCAGTTTTGAAACTGATCTCGATTTAACTGATGCAGATCAGAGCACTTCAGATGCGACAGGTCTGAGACCTCGCGATACACCTGATTATACTCTGGGATTGGGCGCAAGCTATATCATTGAAGTTGGCTCCGGTCACGTGGAACTTTTTGCTAAGTACTCAGAGGTTGATGAGAGTGAGGATTTGCTCAATACCGATTTTGGTCGCAGACAGGCCTCTGAAGACCTCACTGCATCCATCGGTTATCATACTGACAATTACTCTCTGGTTGCTTTTGGTCGTAACATGACGGACAACCAAGTTGAAGTCGGTATTCCCATCGCTGACTTGTTTGCTCCTGGTAATTTGAACCAGGGTAGTATTTATGGTCTCGAATTCACTTACGAGATGTAAGCTATCTCTAAAAAAAGCTCGGTTATTGCCGAGCTTTTTTTTGTCTTTAAATTAGTGCACTTTGTTCTAACTGTCTTGCCAGTATGGCGCACGCAACTTACGCTTATTAATCTTACCCATGGTGTTCCGCCCAAGATCATCAACATACTCAAGTGTCCTCGGACACTTATAGTGAGACAACCGCTCGCGACACCAGGCTATCATCACGTCAGCGGAGGGCAGGCTTTCATCAGGATTGGGGATCACTAACCCTTTCAATTCTTCACCCATATCAGTGTTTGGAACACCAATACAAGCCACATCCAATACTGCAGGATGTTCAATCAACACTTGCTCGGCTTCAGCTGGATAAATATTCACACCACCTGATACCACCATGTCGCTGAAGCGGTCGGTGATATAGACGTAACCTTCATCATCAACATAGGCTATTTCTCCTAGCGTGAAAATGCCGGGTGCAAGGTGTGCTTCTGCCGACTTTTCCGGATCATTGTGATAAATGACACCACGACCCGTGGCATCTTTGAAAAACAGGCGTCCTTCCGCGTTCGCTGGCAGCGCATTGTTGTCATCATCAAAAATCATAGCAGTAAAAGGCGGAACAGCCCTACCGACAGAACCGGGGTGCGCAAGCCATTCTTCCGAGGTAATCATACAGGTTGTTCCCACTTCACTGGCACCATAGGCGTCTAGGAACACGGGCCCAAACCACTCAATCATGGCTCGCTTGACATCGACGGGACACTTAGAGCCCGTATGACTAACACTCTTCATGGAGCTGATATCATATTTTCCCCGCACATCTTCAGGTAGGGCCAATAACCGCACAAAATGCGTCGGCACCATCAGCGTTGACTCGATCTTGAACTGCTCGATGGCCGCAAGCGTTTTTTCAGCATCAAAACGACTCAGGATGACAGAGGGAACGCCGGCAATAAGCTGCCTAGTCGCGCTCAGCGGTCCCGTGTGATACATAGGCCCAACGACTAACTGCGCGCCGAGGCCACTGCCGGCAGGCATACGTGCCAACGTGCGTTCTCGGAATAGCGCTAAATGCTCCTCAATAGTTGCTCCACCCGCGAACATGGTAGGGGGCAGCTCAGTGCCCTTGGGGCGCCCAGTTGTTCCCGAGGTATACAACAGATTTGGTCTGGGCGGGACACTGTGGTCAGGCTGGTCAGCACTATTGCCTGCTAGCCATTGCGACCAATCCAGAACCCCTTCGTTGCCACTCCTGTCAGTTTTGTCGCACCAGCCAATGACCGAGTGTAACTTCGACTTTGTCGCAGCCTCGACGCCTCGACCTGCGGTTTCTGGCCCCACGAACAATACCCGCGCTCCAGAATCCTCTAGTATGTAGGCAACTTCATCTGCAGTGAGATGAAAATTGACTGGCACCACCGATGCGCCTGAGACCAGTCCACCGAGATTTGCTAACGCCGTTTCCACAGAGTTTTCCGCAAAAACGGCTACTCGCATTTCAGGTCCCAGATCAAGGTTCTGCAATCCATTTACGATTCGATTTAGAATATCATCGACCTCAGACCACAACAGTGACTTTTGCTCGTCTCTGATGGCGATCTGTTCCGGATATTGTTCAGCGTAAGTCAACGCAAATGTCATTTCGAGTGCTCCATGGAATTATCAGTTGATTCTGTTTAGAACAGAATCATAGTCAGAAGCTAAAAAACAGTCAAAGGTGACTTTTTATTTATCGCTCTAAGTTTATCGTTCCAAATTTACCACTCTGAAGAATGCTTGCCTAAACCGACACTCCCAGCCTTATGAGTGCGAGACCCAAGCCGCATGAAACCCGTGTGGTACTCGCTGCGGAATTTTGATTCGAGCGACAGGATCAGCCGCCCACTTCTGGGCATCAAGAATTTGACATTCGCTACTGCCAGTTTTCCGGTCGTAAACAAAGCAAATCACATAACCATCATCTTCGCTCGCGGCCCCAATCCTGGGCACAAACACAGCCTCACCTGATTCTGCGTCGTCTCCGAAGTAATGCATCTCGATGGTGCCGGTTTCATTGTCATATTTCATTTCGCCATCGAAGGTCGGCATGTCTTCAACTCGAAAGCGTGCAGCATAGGTATATCGATTCTTGTAGCCAACATAGTCATCGTTGATACGAGGGAAGTCGCAATGGTATTCCCGGTCAATTGCCTTCGATTTGATTTCACCTGTGTTCATATTAAATCGCCATTCGTGCAGCTGTCCTAGCTGGTCCCGCACGTCTGCACCCTCTTCTGTCACGATGCCACCTCGGTTTGATCGACAAGCCTGGAAGACAACCTCATCTCCCTCCTCAAACGCATTGGCAACATGAAAGAGGAAGCTCTCCTCGATCTCAAACCAACGAATAGAAGCATCATCACCACGACGAGGCACGATACCAATTCGACACCCGTTCTCAGGTTCCCACCCAACCAGACCACCGCCACTCATCATTTTGTCGAAATCGAAGACGAGAGGAAGATCTGGGAAAACAGTGTAATTTTCGGTAATCGCACAGTCGTGCATCATGATCGGCTTTGGAATAGTTATTTCTGTAGAGTGTGACGCACGTCCATCCTGCCCCACCACCGAATAGGAAAGAAATGGGGGCTCAAGCCCATAACCAAACGTCATCATCTCACCGGTTTTTGCATCCACCTTAGGGTGCGCTGTGAAATTATGGGTCACGGTACCGTCGAAATCGTGCTCTCCCTCCGTCTCAAGGTCAGGCAAAGACATACGATAAGGCGTACCGCCTTCCATCATTGCGTAGAGCTGCCCCTGGTGGAAGACCATTGCCGTATTTCCGGTATTTTTTGTACCAGGCATCTCACCACGCGCGATGTATTCACCAAACATGTTCAAACCAGGATATATCCATTCGCCTTTTTCCCGCTCTTCAGTGAGCCCCTTTGTTTGAATAAAACGATTCCGGTAAGTGGCCTTCCCGCCATTTAAATGGATTCCGTGAATCATCCCGTCACCATCAAAGATGTGGTATCGCGCCTCATCAGGCACATAATAAGGATTTGGACCTACCCTTAAAAAACTCCCTGAAATATCAGCTGGCACAGCACCTATCACTTCCATCTCGACTGTCGTTATCTCATCGTAAACTGGCTCATTATTACCCTGCAGAGAAGGGTTCGTGTGTGACACTGACTCGGCTATTGACATGATTACTCCTGATTATTTTTTAATATTTCCGCCAGCCTCGCAGGACCATCGTGGTCCAACGCTGCCTGAACATGACGTTCAGCCATGATCGCGACCAATTGAATTCCTCTTTCGTTGCTCAAATCCAACGTGCCTGCGGTGACCATCGCCACCGCGAGCCCACCCATCAATTGGGCAAAGCCATAGTCATCCCAGGCACTCTCTTCGGAGTAACCGGCAATGCCAGCTGCCTCCAGGGATACGCAATAGGTATGAACCAACGCAGCTTCATGCTCACGTCGGCTGTCAATCGTCATTGAACCACTAAGGAGATACGCGAGGTCATAAGCACCTGGTCCTCGCCCTATTCCCTGCCAGTCAAGCACAACCGCTTCACCGGGCGCAAACAGCAAATTTTCTACGCGATAATCCTGATGAGCTAGCGTCCAGGGGCTTCGAGCTGAAATTGTTTTGTTGATATTCAGGTAGTTACCCGCAAACTGCTGGTAGAGTTCGAGCCCCCCAGGCGGCAGATACTGACCGAACCCTTCTGCAAACTGTGGATAAATCTGAGTCAACAACTGGTCGACATACTCTATTCGCGGACTAATCATAGATGGGATCCACTCAAGATCCGGCGTTTTCACTTTGTCCCACCACACAGCATGAATTTTGGCCAACACCTCAACAGCAGCGTGTGCCTGGCCTGCAGACATGCCATCAACCTGGGCGACTAAATCATAGCGACTGAGGTCTTCCATCACGATGACAAACTCAGCAGTACCTGGATTAATATCAGTGTGGTAAATCTTTGGCACTCCAACCGGAACCGATGGGGCTAGTTCGTTGTAGAATTTTATCTCTGCTTCAAACATACCAAGCGCAACACCTTGAGCACGGTTGGCCTCAAATGCGGAGGGCAACTTCACCACCACACTCGAGGGGACACGCTGATTTGCATCGAACGACGTAAGTCCCATCCGATAGATGTCCCCCATCAACCCAACCCCCTGCCCAATCTGGTTAGTCTCTATCGACTCGATCTTCACACCAAATATTCCCGTCAGGAATTCGGGCGTTACATCTTCAATCGTTGCTGGAATCATAATTTAAGTTTCATTTTTTGTGCCTGCTCAAAAATAGATCAACTTGGCCGTCATTGCCACATGATTGCCACATGCGAGTTCAGCAACCTCGGTAAGAAAGACACTTGACCTTTAAGACGATCAAGCGCTAAATACAAAACAATCACTGATGACTGTTTCACAACATAACAAAACAAAAACAGATATCCAACCTCGACCGAAAAAGATTCTAAATCGCCGAGTTTTGGCGCTAAATAAGACAAAGGGAAAAGAACATGAAAGTAGGTTTGGCCTTCGCCAGCAGTATAAGTATTGATGGCCCTTCCGCCCTTGCACTCTGCAAGCGTGTTGAAGCAGCTGGTTTTGAATCTGTCTGGGGTGGTGAACACGTTATCATGCCGGATGCCATCGCATCGAAATACCCTTATACCGCCGACGGTAAAATCCCTGCTGAACCAGAAACACCCATCCCGGATCCTTTGATATGGCTGGCGTTTGCTGCGGCAGCGGCACCGACACTTCGCCTCGGCACCTGCATCTTGATTGTACCTCAACGTAATCCACTGATTCTCGCAAAGGAACTCGCGACACTAGATCAATTATCAGGAGGACGTGTGGAACTGGGCCTAGGGGTTGGCTGGATGAAAGAGGAGTTTGACGCACTAGGCGTTCCCTGGGAAAAGCGTGGCGCACGCAATGACGAGTATATTGAAGCCATGCAAGCTCTATGGCAGGGACCTCACGCCGAATTTCACGGTAACTTTGTTGATTTTGAACCTGCGACCTGCAGTCCAAGACCCGTCAACGGTTCCATCCCTATTATTGTCGGCGGTGATTCAGATGCTGCAATTTCTCGAGCAGTGCGCATTGCCGATGGCTACTTCCCCGGCGAAGGTGACATAGACCAACTCTCTGCTCTGCTAAATCGAGTTCGGCAGGCTGCTGAAAAGGCAGGCCGCGATCCTGAATCAATTGAATTTAGCGCCATTTTTGGCTCACAGATGGCTAACCCCGAAGAAGGCATTGAACAGATGGCGTCAATTGGCGTCGACAGAATCATGATACCAGCGTTCTTTTTTGCGGGTCCCGAAGGCCTTGATAGGCTTGACCAATTGAGTGAACGAATCATGCCTATCGCTGCAGGTTAAACGACTAAAGGGGATTAGCTTCTGAGGATACTTAACGACGTTCCATTTTGTCTGACTGACATTACTGCTGAATGGCTGACCTCAGCTATGCGAGAAGCCGGGCTTCTCGACAGTGGTAAAATCGTTAGCTTCACCCAACGTGTGGTGGGCGAAGAAACAGGTTTTCTCGGAGAAATTGCAATTCTCTCGTTGACGTATTCGCCAGAGGTCAACAGCAACTCTACCACCCAAACTACAACGACCGAACTTCCAACTACCCAACCTCCAACTACCCAACCTCCAACTACCCAACCTCCAACTACCCAACCTCCAACTACAGTCGTTCTCAAGATCCCAACAGCGCTAAAAAATCGAGTACTAGGCCAAAGCCTTGGTGTCTACGAAAAGGAGATTCGGTTCTACAGCACGCTGAAAGACAAGCTCAACATCCGCACGCCACGCTTCTACTACGGAGCATTGAGCGCCGCTGACGACCCCGGCGTTGTGCTCGAAAGACTTAAATCTCTAAATCGTATGCCCATCGCACTAATTGCAGTCATAGGCGTCATCGCCCAATGGATCTTTGGACTCATGCCACGCAGTTACGTATTACTTATAGAAGATGTGAGTCACTACCGGCTTGGTGATCAAGCTGCCGGGTGCAGCGACAACGACATTAAAATAGCACTGAACAGTATGGCTTCGCTTCATGCACAATTCTGGAATAGTGAAGAATTGAACTCACTGTCGTGGGTCACCCCTGTTGAGTTCTCCTCCAAACTCGTTCATATGGGCTATTTGCAGTCTGCCAATAAGTACCTCAAAGAAAATCGAGAGAAGCTATCTGAAAACCAGCTTCGATTGCACGACTGGTTAAAGAAAAATGGCACACAACTCACGGAACGACTCGGGAAAGGTCCTAGAACTTTCCTCCATGGCGACTTCAGGGTCGATAACCTGTGCTTCGATGACAATGCCGGAGAGATGTTGCTGCTCGATTGGCAAACAGCGATGTCCGGATCTTACGGACTCGAGCTTGCTTATTTTCTTAGTACAGCATTACCAGCCAACACGCCTGATGAGAAACTGGATGAGATGATTGAGCATTATCGGAAATCCCTTGCTCAGTTGGGTATCAACATCCCGAAAAATGAACTAAGGCGCGAGTTCGACATTGGCATGGTAGCCATAGTCCATCGCATTTCTCCAATCTTGCATCAAACCCAACTTGAGTTAGGTACCGGGCGGGGACCTGAAATCATGCGAAATTGGATTGACAGTGCTTACAGAAAGCTTGAAAACGTCGAGTTAGCTTCAATTCTCGAGGGTTACTAGCCCGCTCTCAAAGCCTCGTTTGCCTAATACTTATTCCCCGGTTGTTTGATATGCCCACGCATTGCAGCAGGAACATCCGGTGGATCGGTCGTAAAAATTCCATTCTCCACTGGCGGATGGATATCAAACACGTTGTTAAATTTGTGTATGGAATCCCATATGCCGATACCTATGGTCAGCTCAACGATTTCAGCTTCACTAAAACACCCCTTCAATCGCGCCATAAAATCATCATCAATACCGTGGGCATGATTGATCACAAAGTCTTCAGTCAAATCCAGCGCAAGCTTAATCCGCTCATCTAGTTTTGACTCCCGATGATTCAACATATCGCTGATCATTTGTTCCGACATACCGTTCTTCTGCGCCGCAGAAGATCGAGCGGGAATTCAGTAACGGCACTTATTGAGGTTGGCAGACTTAAGTCTTACTAGATCTTTTAGGGTTGGATCCAAGCGACTGTGTGACCACAACAACCCGTAGCGATACATGAATCCCTCGAAAAGATCCGGACAGTGCGCATAGACGCCTGCAAATCCTGACAAACCGCCTACTTCTTCTACTCTTGGCATCACTACTTCTCCCTACATCTTAGTTGTCTAACTGTACGGGAAATGCCCCGAAGCAACAAGCATTAGACATCTAGTCAGACTTGACATTTTGGTATTGTTTGTTAAACATACCAAACCAACGATTATTCAGAGGAATCAGCTTGATAGGACCCATTAGCTTCGATCAGGTCAAGCACGCAAAGGGCCACAATTTCCGAGGTGGAAAATACACCATTGAACACTGGGAAAACTTTCTCCTGACGGCATGTACTGGTGCAGAACTGATGCAAAGTGGCGCGGTTCATCCAATTGCGTTATTTCACCTCCCAATTTTAGGGTCGGGTACAACGATTGCTGAAATGTTCTCCCTCGGTTTGGCCGATAGTGACATGTCGATCGCCATCGAAAGTTACGATTGGCAGTTGTTTGAACCGCTAAGGGAAAACCTTGACTACGATGTGAAAGGTAAAATTTCAGAGGTAACTCGCCACAACGACAAACCAGAAGATTCTGGACTTATTTATGATCGGATAGTGTTTGACTTCACTGTTGGTCACAAGGGCTCACCTATGGCCAGCAGCACCGTCATATGGCACTACCGCAGGGGGTTAACATGATTGTCAGAGAAGGTGATCAGGTTCCACCGTGGACAATGGCATCAGTCAGCGCTGAACGTATGCAAACCATGGCGGCGATATTACGCGATCCCAATCCGCTTCACTGGGATAGGAAAAGTGTTGCGCAACTTGGCATCGGCGAACGATGCATCAATCAGGGTCCACTAGGCGTCGGGTATATGGTTAACATGCTTCAATCGTGGGCAGGTGAAAACTGCATCCGCAGAATGTTTATCCGCTTCCCAAACCCATTGATACTTGATGGCGACCATATTGTATCTAACGGCAAAGTCACGAGAAGATTCGAAGAGAACGGCGCAAGTCTGGCAGAAGTCGAAACCTGGCTTGATCGTGATGGACAACGAGGGCTTATCGAGGCAACTGTCACAATACAGCTGCCCTGAGGCAGGCTAACCTGCAGGGCGTGGTCGTGCAGCGAGATGATCCAGTATGCGCTAGCTCGCCGCAGGAACGGTGACATCACTATCCACATGGCGCAGCCCTCCACACAGCGGAAAAATGGAGCCGTCAATGCCAAACATGCGGCGTCAAGCTTTAGCTCAACTTAGTGGTGCCCTTGCCTCAATTTGCTGTCGCACTGATCTGAGCGGCGCAGCTTAATCCGATGACCCAAATAAGGTTTTGCTGCGCAGATCTTTTCTAACCTGCAATATTTGTTGCTTTCAACGAATCTCCTGGGTGGGCCATTTCATCGTTGCGTTAGTTTTTGCCGACGATGCATCGACCGGCTAACGCAGGTACTATAAACGTTTGGGCAGTTCCCAATGAAAGGAGTCTTATGAGTGAGTTTTTAATCTATACAGTTACCGAAGGCGTCGCGACTCTGACGATTAATCGACCAGAGAAGCGCAACGCCATGACTTTTGCACTCCTCGGTGACTTTATCTCAATGGTCGCCGCAGCTGGTGCAGACCCTGATGCCAAGGTTTTGATCATAACGGGCGTGCCTGGCTCTTTTTGCGCAGGCACTGACTTGTCCGACCTTTCAACCATTCCAGGTAAACAGCGAGGCTTACGAGGAACCGCGGAAGAAAAAGATAAATGGTGGCCAATAGTTGAATGCCCAATACCGGTCATTGCTGCAATTGATGGTCCGGCCTTTGGAATGGGTGCCGAATTCACGTCTCAGTGCGACATTCGTTTATGCGGAGAGTCTGCTCGATTCTCTTGGAACTTTTCACATCGAGGTCTCGTACCTGACACTGGAGCCGGTAGCTGGTTACTGCCAAGACTGATTGGAATTCAGCGAGCGATGAAGTTGCTGTATACCGGCGATGTGCTGTCTGCACAGGACGCGCTGGACATTGGTTACATCGATGAACTTGTGCCTTCGATTGAACTTCAGGAACGCGCTCATGCGTTGGCGAGCCGAATTGCAAAAAACTCACCTTTCTCTCAAAGACGAATCAAGTCTCTGGTATACAACGGCCTTGGCGGCGATGTGAATGAACACATGACAAGACACACGCAAGCTATGGCGGAATGTTTTGCCTCAGATGATCATCAGGAAGGTGTGGCTTCGTTCCTAGAAAGGCGCGAAGCCAAATTTACAGGCAACTAATTGGAACTTAGGTGTCACTGTTCCTAGAACAAACTGGCAGAGCTGGCGCGTTCAATACATTCGCACCTGTCAGCTTATGCGTACCACGACTTTTCCTTCAACTTTGCCCGAGGCAATGTGCTGTAAAGCTTCTAGTCCTTGTTCAACAAAATACACCCCAGCGCGCAGTGGGGTCGGATGAAGCGCTCATCGAAACAGCAAAAACGATCCAGCAAAGCAGGATACGTCTACAATTTTCGTTAACCTAATCAATTAGCCGCCATAGTTGTTAATGAGGTTATTCTGACCCTGTTATCAGACTCCCAAACAAACCTTTCTTTCGAGCCTTAGTTAACTATCCTTTCTTCTCCTTTCCGCCAGAGTTTTACCCATATATATCATATTAAATCTGCTGTCCCGAATTTTGATAAGCGATATAAGAGATCAGCGCAAAGGTTTGTGCGTATTAGATGGAACGTGCGCGTCTTGAGTTTAGTTTTCTCAAAACTAACACTTAAAACGGCATTAAAGCCCAATTGATCAAACATTTTTGCTAAGGCATTAACTTTAAACAGAATTTTTCAGTGGCGATATAGCATGAGGCGGGTTCGAGGACAAAAAACCGGATGTTCTGACTGTTTTATCTTGCGATCCCCTTTTTTTCTCTGCACTATTACCCGATCTAACCTAGGCATGGTCGGAAATCCGTCCGATATGGAGCGGAATAGTTTCAAGCAGAACCACGGAGTCAAACCCCAAACTTAAAGCAAATAAAATCGGGATCGACAAGATTAAAAAAGAGGGAAGAATATGAAATATCTATGTCTTAGAGAATGTCTGTTTGACAACAGATCGATAATTCGCACACTCATCTTTATCTCCACAACTTCAACACTGTTTGCTCTACCCACTCTATCGTTAGCCGAAAACGAGGATGCGGACAATGATATGGAAGTCGTCACGGTAGTTGCTCGTAACTATAAGGAATCATTGCAAGATGTACCTGTCGCCGTAACAACCATAGGCGAGGATGCAATGAATGCCTTTCGCATAGACGAGGCAACAGACTTAGTCAGTCGAATTCCTGCGCTTAACGTTTCTGTTGGAGGATCCGGTTCTGGTGCACAAATCACCCTACGTGGTGTCGGCTCATCCTTTATCTCGAATGCGTTTGATTCCGCGGTTGCACTCAACTACGACGGGATTTCAGTCAGCACTCAGAGATTACTACAAAGCGCCTTCTTTGACGTTGAACAGATTGCCCTATTAAAAGGACCACAATCTCTCTACTTCGGCAAAGCTGCATCTGCGGGAGTTCTCTCGTTGCGTTCAGCTAATCCAACTGCGGAGTGGGATTATGGCGCTAAAACTTCCTATGAGAGTCAGGAAGAAGGTACCACCTTGGGCGGCTTTGTATCTGGGCCGATCAGCGACACGCTGGGCGTGAGGGTTGCAGCAGAGATTCAAGACTCTGATAAATTCGTCGAAATCGCACCTGGTAATCCAACAGCTAATCCGGAACGAGGGTTGAAAAACCTTGTATCTAGGGTGACTCTCCATTGGCAACCTAACGACGGCCTAGTCGCTAACTTAAAGCTCAACTACAACAGACAGCGCTCAGAATCACTAAATAGTAATCTGGATATCTTTTGCGGTGGTGACGGTCTACCTGATCCTTCCGTTTTACTGGGCGGTGCCTTTGGTGGTACGCCTGGCATAGATTTGTTCCTACCAACACACGATTGCAATATCGGTGATGGCAAATTCGTTGGTCCAGACGGTAATGCGTTGATCAATTCGGTACCCACCGGTTCCCCAGGTGAAGGCCGTGACATCTCCCAAGCATACAATGATACAGATACTTTTTTTGCTCGCTTACAGGTGGACTATGCACTCACCGACACCTTGGATCTCACCGCATTGGTAGGTTATGTGGACTTAGACAACGAGTATAATGACACTTTTAATTCCACTGGGCAAAATCCGGACGGCAGTGCAGCGGGATTGCCTGCGCCGTTTCTCAATACACTCAAACAAAAAACACTCGAAATCAGGCTTGCCAGTAATTACGACGGGGCATTCAATTACCAGATCGGTGCTTTCTGGGAAGATAGAGACATTGGTCACAAGACCTCACAAAATGCCTTCAACCCCTCCCTACTCGGGGCGTTTGGCTTTGGACCTGATCCCGTCACCGGATTCACCTTTGATTGGCTGGCTGTCCGGCCAATTAAGGCTAACGCCCTGTCTGTCTTTGTTAGTGCGCAATACCAATTATCAGAACGGTGGGAACTGTCGGGTGGTCTGCGATGGACTGATGAAGAAAAAAGCACTTCAGTTGGATTCCCCTTCATTCACGCTGGCGTTGCAGCGCTAGGTCTAACGGCTATTTCATCGGGATTCCAATCAGGAGATGTCGAATTTCAGGATGATAACGTATCACCGGAGTTAGTCTTGAGCTATGCGGTTAATGACGACATCTCAATTTATGGAGCTTACAAGACAGGCTTCAAGTCCGGAGGTATAGACAACAACACGCTGCCAACTGGTGGTCTTGTGCTTAACCTAAATGACCCAGATCCGGCTGTTCGAGAGGCATCCGGTGACGTATTGCGTTTCGCATCAGAAGAATCTGAAGGTGGGGAAATCGGTTTTAGATCTTTGCTGCTCGATCGAACCTTGACGCTAAATCTCACAGCTTATAGTTATTTGTTCGAGAATCAGCAGGTACAGAACTTTGATCCAGCCATTTTCGCGTTTGACACCACTAACGCAGGTGAGCTCACCACCCGTGGTTTGGATGTTGACTTTATCTGGGTAACACCCATACCCGGTCTCTCAGTAACAGGTTCCTGGGCATTCCTAGATACTGAACTGACTGGTGATCTAATCATCGCATCCGGTGCAAACTTGAAAGGTCGTGAAGGAGGTTTCTCTCCGGATCTCTCTGGCAATATCGGTATTAATTGGGAAACGAACATCAGTGATTCGTTAGTGCTGCGAGTCAGCCCGAACTTCTCTTACAAAAGTGAGTATATTGTCGGTGGTGCATCAATTGAACCCTTTGATGCCGTGACTAATCCTTTGGGCGATCTTGTGCAGGAAAGCTTTACTCAAGTCGATCTGAACATTTCGCTTTACATGCCTGGTGAAAAATGGCGAATCTCGGTTATTGCCAGAAACCTCACCGACGAACAGTATCTAACGTTCGCCGGACCAGCGCCATTCCGACCAGCGACTGGCGATGATCAGCTTGTTGGCATCGGGCGTGGTCGTCAGGTCTTTGCCGAGGTGGCATATAACTTCTAAGGCACCCACCTAAAGTGCTCGGCGATCGCCGCCGAGCACTGATTTTTAAGCTTTGCCCAATAGCCAACAAATTCTAAGAAAAATTACACGAAATACACGGCACGAAACACCACGAAACACGGCACCTACGTTCCATCTATTTCTCACAACGTTTGAAGCTTTTCTCCTACATCTACTTCTTACGACTCAGTTATTATGTTGCCATGACTTACCCAAGAAGCCATTTAATTGATCCTGACGGAGGCACCTACCACGTTTGTTCTCGCTGTGTTCGACGGGCATTTTTATTTGGTACTGACGAAGCAACTGGTAAAGATTTTTCTCACCGACGGGACTGGATTGAGAACAGAATTTTGGAACTGAGCGAAGTTTTCACTGTTTCAGTTTACGCCTATGCCGTGATGAGCAATCACTATCATATTGTCCTGCGGATGAACACGGCTAACCTTTCTGATGAAGAGGTCGCAGACCGATGGCTGAAGCTCTGCCCAGGCCGCAAGGTTCATAAACGGCACGCCGATGTTCAAATTGTCCGCAAAACTGCTTTGCTCAATGATGAATCTAGATTGGCGGAAATTCGCTCTCGATTAAGTTCTCTGTCCTGGTTTATGCGCTTTATTAATGAACCGTTAGCCCGACTTGCGAATAAAGAAGACTTTTGCAAAGGCAGATTCTGGGAAGGACGATTTAAGTCTCAGGCGCTACTCGATGAAGCCTCCGTGCTCGCATGTATGGTTTATGTTGACTTGAACCCAGTGCGGGCAGGAACCGCCGATGATATTGAAGACAGCGATTTCACGTCAATTAAGCGGCGCTGTAACAAACAGCACAAACAAGAGTTTGTGGGTGCAATCAACCAAACAAGCTTGAAGAAGAATCCATTTTCCGATACATCGCTAGACGACTATATCAATTTGATTCGATGGACCGCGGCCCACCAGTCCTACATGCGCCGGAGCATCCAATACGACGTGTCACAATGCTTAAAAAACAACCACACTAATACTGAACATTGGTTTTTTGATCATATGCCTCGCAAAAATACCTGGCAGCGCGCAATGGGATCCAGTGAGGCACTGATCGAATATGCGAAAGCGATCCAGCAAAACTGGATACGTAGGCGACCTTCTTTAGCTTAATCAATTAACTACCCGCGTTATTGATGACATTAATCTGATCACGTTGTCATGCCCCGCCTAGAACTTCCTGCCTAATCTTCTCTAATTATCTTTTTTCTTTCGGCCTTATTTCCACCCAGATCTGTCACATTAAACCCGTTATCACAAAGATTGATAATTAGGACAAGAGATCAGCGCAAAGATCTGTGCGTGTTGGATGGAACATGCGTGTCTTGGTTTATTTTTGGTTTGATTAGGGGTTTAGCGTGATGCTAGGAGTTGGCACGCGTGCTCGGCCAGGATGTCGTGCCAGCCAGCAACTTGATGCATTTGCATTGGTTTTGATTTGCCGAAGTATTGCCGAAATTCCAGCGCTTGCTCGATGGCTACTCCATCTCTAAATTCTGGCCTGTAGCGGCTATCAAGTAGTACAGCACGCAAGTATCTTTTTGCTTTGATTGGCGCTACACCGGTAATCTTCAAGTCGTGAGGTCTCCCATCTGGTGAAACACGTATTACAACGTCTACGAATCCTTCATCTGGAACTTGAGTTGCGCATAATCGAAGAGGTTTTCCGGTACTGGCCGCGGCAGTTTTTGACGCGTGCTTCGCACCATTGAATTTAATTTCTTGCGACTTCGATGGATAGTAAACTTTACTGCTGGGCGCGCGCGCAGGTAAATTTCTTGCTCTCTCTATTGCTAATGCATAGATTTTTTTGTTTCCAGGCCCCAGTAAAGCAACGGACACGTTTTGTAGCTCAGAGTAGAGTAAATTCGCGCCTGTGTTTCTACTGAGCGAATAAAAGTCAGCCAAATTGAGCTTCGCTGCTCTCTTTGAAAACTCATCTGCAAATGCACTTTCTCTCTGGCTTTGCAGGGCCTTGAATAATGTTTCACTAGCACAGCACTTTTTTGCCAGATGTTCGGTGAGTGCGATTGCATTGAGTATTCTGGCGTCAGCAGCGCCATCTAGATCTGCCTGTTGTATTACTTCCAAAGCTCGATTGTAGTGTTTTAGCGCATTGCCATAGCGTTGTGTGGCACGTTGCCAATCAGCCATTCGGTTCAAAAACGGCAGGAGCGCCTCGCCTTCATAATTTTTCTCGGAAACCGAGAAGTGAAAGCGCTCAATTTGGTCGGCTTCATCCACTTGTCCCAACGCGACTAAGCTGTCGCTTTGTAGACGTATTGCCTCTAGTTGCAAAGGTGAGTTAACCCCGTCGACCCAATGCGTCAACGTTTGCATCCGCAGATAAAGATCCAGTGCTTCTTCGTGATTTTTGCTGGTTCGTTTGACGTTACTGAGTTCGGCCAAGTACCCATACAGCTTAGGTGAGAATTGCCCATCTGTTTCTTCGATGCTGGAAATTTTGGCTTCAAGTGCGCGTTGGCCAAAATCATCATGAGTGCTCACGTCAACCATAAATTGATCTAGGTTCGTGTCAAACAAGACGCCTAGGTCAATTGCTTTGGCATCGATTGTGATCAAAAGGCTAGCAACCGCTAGCGCGTAAATTAATTTCTTATTGTTCATGTAGTTCCAGAGCTGCGACGATATAAATTTCAACTACTGCTACGATGAACTGCAAACTCTGGACCAGTCCTTAAAGTCCGCGAAAGGCTCTAAAAGTCTCTTGCAAGGGATCAAATTTCTGGATGGTAGGTCGTTCTCTGTCCACAATGTCGCTGCAGGGCACTACCTTCAAGCACGCAGAGGTAGGTTTGAAATCACAGGAGGTTTTGGAAGAAAAAGATTCAAGTAACAGAACGTTTAGGAAGTAGGAATCTGCTTGTACCCTTCACCCTTCACCCTTCACTATTCACTATTCGCTCAGCCCTGCGCGCCCATTTTCTCTACCTGTACTTTCAACGCGTTCGATGTCAATCTACAACAAAAGTCGGTGCTAAACAGATAAAAGACACGGAGTGAGGAATGTACGATTACCTGATTAAGAATGCGACAATTGTTGATGGCAGAGGTGACAAGCCTTACGCCGGTAGTATTGCGATAAGCGACGGAAAGATTGTCGCTGTTGGTGATGCTGAAGGCGAAGCCAAAGAAACGATCAATGCAGAAGGCGCCTATGTCACCCCTGGTTGGGTTGATGTGCATACACATTTTGATGGCCAGGTGAGCTGGGACGACAAGTTGGATCCTTCGTTCAGCCATGGTGTCACCAGTGTCGTGATGGGTAACTGCGGTGTTGGCTTTGCGCCCTGTCCTCCCGGCGGCGAGAAACGCATGATCGAACTCATGGAAGGTGTGGAGGATATCCCGGGTACTGCGTTGTATGAGGGTATCGAATGGGGGGAATGGGAGACATACCCTGAGTATCTCGACTACTTGGGTAAACGCAAATATACGCTGGATGTTGGTGGTCTGATTCCTCACAGCGCGGTGAGAAACTACGTGATGGGTGAACGCGCATTGCGTCATGAGGATGCCACCCCCGAAGATTTGGCAGCGATGTGCAAGATTGTTGAAGAAGGCCTCAATGCAGGGGCCATAGGATTTTCGACTTCTCGAACCATTGGTCATCGATCTGTGCTTGGAGAACCTATTCCAGGAACCTTTGCGGAAAAAGAAGAGTTAATGGCGATAGGGCGAGCGATGAAAGCCGCTGGCAAAGGAATCTTCCAAGCAGTGCCTGCTGGTGTTGTTGGTGACATGGCCGGTCCTGAACACTGGACGACCGAGCAAGAAGTTGAGTTGTTTGCAGATATCGCTCGAGAAAGTGGCAGAAGCTGTTCATTTACCCTGGTGCAGAATGGCAATCGACCGGACCAATGGCGCAATTGTCTTGAAATTGTTGAGCGAGCGAATGCTGAAGGCCTGATGATCAAGCCACAAATAGCCACACGGCCCATCGGTTTTGTGACTAGCCTGCAGGCTTATCACATGTTCCAGAGACGCGAGACCTACTTGCAACTGGTTGATCTTCCTTTTGACCAGTTGTTGGCAGAAATGAAGAAGCCTGAAGTTAAAGCCGCGATACTCTCGGATAAGGACATCGCACCGGATCAACCAGGCACCATGGCTAATCTCTATGGACTTTTAGCGATGGCCGCACCCGGAATGTTTCCGATCGAGTTACCGATTAATTATGAGCCAGAAGCTTCGGGCAATATGGGCGCGCTGGCTGCAGCTGCCGGTAAAGAGGTCAATGATTTTATCTACGACTACTTGACTGCTGGCGATGGCGATCAATTCGCTATTCTACTCGGCGCCAATTTTGTCGATGGCAGTTTCAGTGTTATGGAAGAGATGATCCAACATCCCAATACCGTCATAGGATTGTCAGATGCAGGCGCTCACGTAAACTTGATCTTCGATGCCGTCGGACCGACCTACCAATTGACGCACTGGGTTCGAGACCGAACTCGTGGTCCCAAAATGCCCATCGAACTCATGGTTGCCAAGCAAACTTACGACAACGCCCAGCTGTTTGGTCTGTATGATCGAGGCAGTCTCGAAGTCGGCATGCGCGCGGATATCAACTTGATTGATCTTGAGCATCTTAGCCTTGGCAAACTCGAGGTTGTGCATGATTTACCCGCGGGTGGTAGTCGTATTCTACAATCGGCGGAAGGCTATCTTGCCACCTTCGTCAATGGCGTGAAGACCCGTGAGAATGACCAGGATACTGGCGCAAGACCAGGCAGGGTAATCAGAGCTTAAGGGCTTCCCACCCAGCGAGGTTGGGATAGGTGGGCCGCATTCCGACGCGGCCCACTGGAGCCGCGAATACCAGTCATCTACTGTGTCCACCTTTGATGGTAATGGTCTCACCTGTCATCCACCGGGAGGCGTCTGACGCCAGAAACACTGCGGCGGGTGCAATATCTTCCGGAGTCCCTAATCGGCCTAGAGGAATACCCAACTTTTTACCCATTTCTGGCACATCGTCATCGGTGATGTTTAGAAACTCTTTAAATACCTCTGTAGGTATCGGTCCGGGGGATATGCCATTAACCCTGATATTGTATCGAGCGAGTTCGGATGAAAGCGTCTGGGTCATATTATCGACACCGGATTTAGCGATAGCATAAGGACCATTGAATGGCGATGCGCGCCCTGCCGCGGCAGAAGAGATGTTGATGATCGTACCGCCACCACTATTTTTCATGACCTTTGCTGCTGCTTGGGCGCCAGTCCAGACCGCCTTCAAATTCAGGTTGAGTTGAAAGTCCCATTGCCGTTCAGGCAGTTCGAGCAATGTTCTTGCGACTCGATCATCTGCGCCACCCGCATTACTAATCCAGCAATCAAGCGAACCGAATGTCGTGACAGCGGTTTCTGCAAGCTGAGTGACCTGCTCTGGTACCATCACATCGGTTGTCACAGCAATTGCCTCACCGCCTAAATTTCTTATCTTTTCTGCTACCGCCTCAATTTCTTCAGTTCGGCGTGCCGCCAGCACGAGCTTCGCCCCTGCTTCCGCAAGACCAATGGCGATCGCTTCACCAATCCCTCGACCACTACCTGTAACAACCGCAACCTGTCCTTTCAGACTAAACGTATCAAGTACACTCATACTCACTATCCTGTGTCTAATTTTGATTCTTGTGCTTATCTATTTGGAGAAAACCTAAATCGAGAAATCTGATTAGCCAATCTTATCGAAGGCAAGCTCAAGCCCCGAGAGACCATGCAACAGTGCATTCGCAGAAAATTCTGGCTTGCTTGCACCTTCGATTAAGCGGAAGTTTTCCAATCGATCAAGGATGACCTTAAAACTAATGTTCATCTCCCGACGACTCAGTGCGGCACCGAGGCAGTGATGAACACCCTTGCCAAACGCGACCTGCTCTTTAAGGTTATCTCGACGCAAATCGAACTTCTCGGGCTCCGGAAATTGATTTTCATCCTGATTAGCGGATGCAAATCGCGCAAACAGAATTGAATTCTCGGGTATCTTTTCTCCATGCATCTCCACATCACAGGTAGTCCGCCTGAACATGTTAGACGATGGGCTCGAGATCCTCAGTGCTTCTTCAACGAGCCTTGATATCATGTCAGGTGATGGGTCATTGCGCAGTATTTCATACTGATCAGGATTCTGTACGAGCAACCACATGGCTTCTGTTAGAGTTGCAGATGTCGTCTCATTACCGGCCACCATAATCTGAGAGATCATCGATAAACATTCCCCTTCGCCCAAAGATTTCTCGCCATCAATACTGGCATTCACGACTTTCGAGAGAATGTCGTCGGTCGGATTTTCACGGCGTTCACTCATCCTTGCCACGAAATAGTGCTGAAATTCCACCATATCTTTCGCTGCAGCAAGTAGTCCATCACGATCCAACTGACCTGAAAGGTTACCGATGAATGCCTCGGTCCATTTACGGAACTTATGCATATCAGATGCTGGTGCGCCCAATTGCGCGACGATAACTCGCAATGGCAATTGCACGCCGAAGGCAGATAGAAACTCGCAGTGGCCATCGTCGATGAACTGATCTATCAGCTCATTCGCTGTTTGTTCCATGAAGGGTTCCAGCACCTTGAGGCTCGCTGGTGAGAATGCCCCGTCGACAAACTTCCGGTACCTTTTTTGCAAAGGAGGATCCTGAGTTAGCATAGTCGCCACTTGCGGATAACCGCTTTTAAGAACCTCTGTAATCTCAGGATCTTCGTTTCCGCCTAGTCCACGGTTTGCCGACAGCATCTTGCTAGAAAATGTACCGTGATCCTTTGCGATGCGAAGCACATCGTCATAGCGAGAGACAAAATAGATACCAGATGCCGGATCCTTAAATACAGGTGCTTCCCGTCTTAAGCGCCGATTAATACCCCACGGCGCTTTTAACAGCGCAGGGTGCATTGGTGAGACCTCATGGATTGGACAGGTGGCAGCCCTGCTAATTTCTTCCTGATCATTAGACGTCATAGGTTGATTTCCATCATTTGCCAAATTTCAAAATAGAATACCATAAAACAATCAATGTTGACTGTTTTGGATATTCGGTATTTGATGATAGAAAAAGAATCACGGAAACCGGCTCAATGAAAAATCAATTACTGAAACCTAAGGGATACTGACATATGGGAAATGACCAATTTGATATCTATGCGGCTTCTGATCAGAACCTTTCACCCGGAGAGGCACGATGTCCAGGGCCATCGACACAGGAAACGCTCACACTGGATAGCGACAATCCTCCCGCAGCGCTCAAAGAAAGTCGCTATGTCTATCTTGGCAGTGATGACATCCGCCTATCTAGGTATACGGACGAAACTTTTTATCAAACAGAAATAAAAAATGTTTGGCAGAAAACTTGGCAATGGGCCTGCCGTGAGGAACACGTGCCCAATCCCGGTGACTACCACGTTTACGATATTTGTGACGATTCCATATTTGTGGTTAGAGGTGAAGATCAGAAACTGCGCGCTTTTATTAACTCCTGTCCACATCGCGGTATGCAATTCTTTGATACCGGCGAACAGGGTAAAGGAAAACAATTTTTGCGCTGTCCTTTCCATGGCATGTCGTGGCATCTGGATGGCGCGCTTAGAGACATTCCTTGCCGTTGGGACTTTCCTCATATTGACGATGCGGATTTCGGACTGACAGAAATTCCGTGTGATAACTGGGGTGGGTTTGTGTTTATCAATCTTGACGCAGGGGCACAACCGTTAAAAGATTATTTGCAGGTTCTGCCTGAACACTTTGCAGAATGGCCATTAGAAGACAGATTCATTTCACTGCATACCCAGAAAATCCTGCCGGGTAACTGGAAAATGTGTATGGAAGCTTTCCTCGAAGCATTTCATGTCCTTGCGACTCATCCTGAAGCACTGCGAACGTCAAGTTGGGCAAACACCCAATATGACATATTCAGCCCGCACGTAACCCGATTTTTACAGAACTTATCATCAGGCAATCCACATTTCGAAAAGTCCTATACCGAGAAGGCGTTATTTGAATTCTTTGGACATGATTCCAGTGAACTGCCAGAGGGTCAAAGCGCAAGACAGGCCCATGCTGACATCCTGCGCAAAAATATGTCTGAAAGTCTGTCGGTAGACCTGTCCCGATATTCGAATAGCGAAATGCTCGATAGTATTGAATACCATCTGTTCCCTAACGCCTGTTTTTTTCCTGGCATCGTCATTCCTTTGATATACCGCTTTAGACCTCTGGGCGTTGATCGTTGCATACACGACGTTATGCTCTTACAGCCTTTGCCGGATAAGGGACCCAGACCATCCCCCGCACCAGTTGAATATCTCGATATCGATGAACCCTACACTTCGCTTGATACTTTCAACCGCACAGGTTTGAGTCACGTACTCGATCAAGACAGCGATAATTTCAAACGTCAGTGGGCAGGTATCAAAGCCTCAAAGAAAGGGCGCCAGACCTTAGGGAATTATCAGGAAGTTCGTATTAGGCACTTTCACGCAGTGTTGGATACTTATCTCTACGCAGGAAACAAAGCCGCGATTGATTAACTTTTCAGTTCGCCGAGCAAACATCTGCCAAAACGGTGATGGCGCCGGCGCTGGAAAACCACTTGAGCCCTTCAATCGCAAAGGCGACACGGACATCTTAAAACAATCACACTTGATTGTTTTAAGCTGATGTGGTGTAACTAGTACTTCGATTCCTAAGGAAAGATTCATCATGGCACAAACTCACGACCACGAAATTGTCTCCATCTACCCGTTCACCGACGACGAAATTGACCAAATAATGGACAACTCAATGGAATGCGTCCTCATGTGGGCAACCAAGGATGGATGGCCGGTCGGTGTCACCCATGCTTTTGTCTGGCATGACGGAAAAATCTGGATCACATTCGCCGAACACCGACATCGCACAGCTGCAATTAGACGTGACAACAGAGTCTCGGTCAACGTGAGTAGCAATGGCTACAGACCGAATGCATCACCCGACATGCCCGGCGGGGCCATTACTTTTAAAGGCAAGGGCGAACTGTTTCAGGATGACGAAACCAAGAAATGGTTTTATACCGCATTATCTCAGAAGCTAAACCCCAACAACGCGGCTGGGGAGGAATTTTTCTATAACCTGTTAGATTCACCCCTGAGAATCATTCTGGCGGTGACACCGACCAAGAAAATCATGTACAACAGCAAGAATGCTGGCGCTCACATGACAGGTGCGGTCGACGAAGCAGATCTAGGTGAGCGACTTCCGGGAGACGTTGAACGCATGAATAAGCTTCGAGCTGAAAAGGGATTACCTCCTCGCTAGTGGATACTCAATACGGACGCAGCCGCGTTTTGCTGGGATTCTATTCTATGAGAGGTAATCAATATGCTGAATCGCCATGAGCTCAAAAATTTTTATCCATCGATGGAACTTGAGTTAGGTGCAGCTCGTGTAAATAACCCACGCCAGCGGGAATTAGCATCATGATAGTCGGCATTCATCACGTTGCCATCAGTGTCGACAATCTGGATACAGCAGTGTCTTTTTACCAACAGGCATTTGATTTTAAGGTGGTCCAGACTAGTGCCTTCAAAAACAACGAACTGGTGGATGCCGCCATTGGCTTGACCGATGCTGAAGCTCGAATGGCAATGTTAAAAGCACCTAACGCCTTTGTTGAGCTCTGGCAATACTCGCATCCGCGGCCCGAAGATCGACGCTCTCGACCCTGCGATCTTGGTTACCCTCACTTCGCCTTACAGGTAACAGACATAGACAATGAATATGATCGACTTAAAGTAATAGGGATGACTTTCGCAGGCAAAGTCGTGCACTTTAGTCAAGAAGCCGCTGCGATCTATGGCAAGGATCCATTTGGCAACATCATAGAACTATATGAAATAAACACACCAGACCTGCCAGGACTGACAAAGGAGTAAACCATGCCTGAAACGACAACTGTTCGTACAATGGATGACAGCTTTAATAAGCTGCTCGAAGCCGACACCAATTCTGCATTCATCTCTGACGCTCTAAAAGTTAATGCGCCCTTACCTCCTGGGCCTACTCTCGTCCCTGTAGCACGCTATACATCCAGAAAATACCACGACCTTGAGGTGGAGCGTCTCTGGAAAAAGTGTTGGCAGGTTGCAGCGCATGAAGATGATTTCCCAAACGTTGGGGATACGGTGCCCTACGACATTGCAAACTTGTCATTTCTGATCGTTCGTACTGGCGAGGATAAATATAAGGCATATTACAACGCATGCCTACATCGTGCCCGTAAGTTACGTGAAAATCGCGGTACCGCACTAACAGAACTGCGCTGTCCTTTCCATGGCTGGGCATGGAATCTTGACGGTTCGCTTAAGCAAATCCCCTGCGCGTACGACTTTGCAGGACTCGACAGAGAGAAAGAGAGCCTGCCTGAGGTAAAACTTGAACGCTGGGGAAGATTTATTTTCATCAATCCTGACCCCGATGCAACAGCCTTGGCTGAACACCTGGGAGACTTCGACTCACATTTTGAATTGTTACCATATGACAAACGCTATAAAGCAGCCCATGTCGGCAAAGTCGTTCGCGCTAACTGGAAGGTTGTGCAGGAAGCCTTCATGGAATCCTATCACGTGCTGATGACGCACCCGCAGATTCTGACGGGTGGTGCGCATGATATCTGTACTAAATACGACGCATTCGAAAACTACTCTCGCGCAATCCGATGTGGCGCCCTTGAAAGCTCCGGACTACCCTCGTGGGAACCTGTATCAAACATTGACGGTTCGACTAAGTTACAACATCCATTAAATGGATGGATATATGAAACCATTGACAACGATGAGGTACTCGTCACCACGCCAAAGGGACAAACCGGGCGATTTACTGTCAACGCCGATTGGATCGAAGGCGAACTCACAGATGCCAACCCTCACCTGTGCCTTTGGGTCGCAGGCAAACAACTACCAGCATCAGCCGCGAGCACTTTAAACGATCCTGAAGTGGCGGCCCGGATTCGCGAAAAGCTCGGCGACCACGCCCCACAACGAGCTGTCGGCGCCGAGATGCAACGGCAAATGTTAGCAAAACTGATTCCCTCAAGCGCAGAAAAGATACCGGATATAGAACTTTCATCACAAATATTTTTTACCGTTTTTCCTAACTGGCACCCCTGGGGATCATTCAATCAGATCAATTATCGTTTTAGGCCAAATGGCGACAATCACGACGAATGCATCATGGAATGTATGTTCCTTTCACCGATTCCAGAAAGCGGAGGTTACACGCCGGTTTCCGAAATTCACTGGTTGGGTCCTGATGATGACTGGACTGACGCGCCTGAACTTGGCATGTTAGGCAAGATTTTCAATCAGGATTTGCGAAACCTACCCCATGTCTACTCGGGCATGAAAGCAACGGCCCGGGAACATATTCGACTGGCGGACTATAACGAACTCAAACTCCGCCATTTTCATGATCAATACAGCAAATGGGTAGCTTATGACCAGTGAAAGTCGCTCGAACGAGACGCATGCATGGATAGATCTTTCCGGAAAAGTAGCCCATGTCACTGGAGGCGCAAAAGGTATCGGCAGAGCAATATCAACCGCTCTGGCAATGGCGGGCGCTCGCGTCATGGTTTCTGATATCAACCTCGATGGCGCGCGGAAGGTAGCCACTGATATTGGTGGTGCTGCTATGGCGCTTAATGTCACAGACCGGAATTCAGTCGATGAAGCAATGGCACGCACCGTTCGCGAACTTGGTTCACTGGACATCCTGGTTAACAATGCCGGCGTCTATATTGGCTACGGTGGGCCCGTCGAACAAATTACAGACGAAATGTGGAGAACTCTCTGGTCAGTCAACGTGGACGGTGTCTTTTACTGCTGTCGAGCGGCAGCGACCATTATGAAACAACAAAACACTGGCGGCCGTATAATTAACATTGCTTCCACGCAAACGGTAAGCCCGGGGGTTGGTGTTAGCTACGACGGCTCTAAAGCTGCAGTGGCGCAAATGACAAAGTCGCTCGCCCTCGAACTTGCTCCGCATCGTATCAACGTCAACGCCTTAGCACCTGGCCCAACTTGGGTCAATGCAGGAACATCTCCTCCCGTCGATGGGCAATCGCCAGCAAAAACAGGAGACCCTCTGGCAGATACTGTTTCTAACAGGATTGCCAGATTACCGCTTGGCCATTGGGGCGATCCGATGGAGCAAGGTAAAGCGGCGGTGTTTCTTGCCAGTGAAATGAGCGCCTTTATCACGGGTATCTACCTACCCGTGGACGGTGGATGGCTGACATTATAGGAACTAATATGAGCTACACTGCCAAGCAATTGTGCGATATCGAGGCCATAAAAGATGTGGCTAAACGTTATTCTCAGGGCATCGACCGACTCGATGTAGAAAAACTAAAATCTGCTTATTGGCCCGACGCGACCGATGAACACGGTAGTTTTGTCGGCAACGGCCATCAATTTGCGGCGTACTGTATGACAGGTCACTTAAAATGGCGTTCAACTTCACATTGCATCTTCAACCATTTCATTGAGCTGAACCCAGATGGGCTGACGGCCACCGGCGAGGTGTACAACGTCAGCTATTTGTTTCAAAAAGATGCCAACGTACTAGACACATGGCATGGCCGATATCTCGATCAATATGAGAAAAGAGAAAGTGAATGGCGGATTATACACCGCGTTTGTGTTCACGAAGGTACAAAAACAGAATCCATCGTGCCAATGGAACTTAATGCAGAAAGCTTCCGTCAGGGAACAAGTGATAGAAACACATGAACAAAAAACCGAACCACGCACTCAGTGAAATGTCCTGTCCACACCATCTGACTGATGTCGACCTCTTTGGCCCGGGTGCCCAAGAACATTGGTATGAGGCCTACGACATACTGCACAGTGAAGCGCCAGTGCATCGAATTCCGGGAGAAGGTTTCGCGCCAGGTACAGACGCCTTCATCCTGACACGGCACGAGGATGTATCTCGCGTGGTGAAAGATGAACAAAGATATCCACCGGCACTTTCATTGATGATGCGGCAATTAACTGAATCACCTGAAGCCGCAGCGAAGATGAATCCCATGATTCAAGCCATGATTTCGCTACGACCTAACCCCCAACTGTGGCGTGCTCATCGCCAAGAACTGACCGACCCATGGGTCGGACCTGGTTCAAATCGTCATAAATCAATGATCAATAAAGTGGCAAATTTTCTGATCGACCAGTGGATTGATCGTGACCAAGTCGACTTCGTTTCCGAGTTCGCACAGGCTTTACCACAAATGGTCATGGCCAATGTATTGGGCTGGCCCATAGCAGACCTGAAGTTGCTCAAGTATTTCGGTGATGGCACTGTCAAGGCCTTCGTTCACGGCAGCGGTCACAGGGCCATACTGCCAAGTGATGAAGTCAAATCACAGCTTGAGGTACTTCAGGAGTTCAAAGACTACACCCACAATCTTATTGTGACTCGCCGAGAGGAACCTCGGGAAGACATGATCAGTTTTCTAACCACGGTGGAGTATTCGCCGCTAAAAAGAAAACTCACCGACCTTGAAGTTAATGGAATTGTCTACGCGATGGTAATTGGTGGTCTTGAAACGACGCAATACGCCCTCGCTGAGCAGGTACAGTTATTGATAGAAAACCCGTCTGTTTGGCAGACACTGAAAGATGACAGAAGCAAAGTCAGGGCATTCACCGAGGAAGCGATGCGGCTTCGCGCACCGACGCAGGGTCTGTCTACGCGCACAACCAGCAAGGATGAAATATTCCAGGGCGTTACGGTGCCTAAAGGATCATTCCTACACATGCGTTGGGCGGCGGCAAACATCGACCCGACGGAATGGGAAGATCCTAACGAACTCAAACTTGACAGAAAAGCCGGGTCCCGCCATTTGGCATTCTCACAAGGTGCGCGGGTTTGTCCAGGTGCCAACCTGTCACGCCTCGAACAACTCGAAGCATGGAACGTATTGCTCAGCAGAATTGGACAATTTAACTATGCGCCAAACAATTCATTCCAACACCAACCCGGCATCATGCTCGGGACGCTAGAGATAAACCTAAACTTTCAAAAACAACAATAAATAGAAAGGTACACCATGAATAAATTTCCCTCGCAACCTGACCAGTTGACTAAAGCATGGCTCAGTGAATCGCTTGGCTATAACGTGAACGATTTCACCGTTGAACCGTTAGGCGAAGGCATCGGCGTCATAGGCCTGGTCACCCGGGTAACATTGTATACAGACGCGGGAACGACAACGATCATTGCCAAATTTCCGGCTGCGGCAATTGAGAATCGTACTGTCGCTAATATGTACGCTATGTACCTTCGTGAATATCAGTTCTATACCCAGATTGGCGACCTGGTTCCGGTCAGGGCACCTACCTGTCTACATGCAGACTATGATCACAATAGTGATAATTTTATCTTGTTGCTGGAAGAGCTAAAAAATTACCGCTTGGGTGATCAGATCACTGGTTGCTCTGTGGATGAAGCAGAGCTCGTCGTCAAGACGCTCGCGACGTTTCATCGCAGCACGTGGAATCCCGAGCGCGCTAACGTTCATAATAGCGAAGCACAGGTACAGGGTATGAGTGCTGGCTTCGAGGCGGGCTGGCCAGCCGTCCATGAAAATTTCCCTCACCTGGTGACCAATGACGTCTTCGACCGAGCAGTTAGTATGCACAAAAAAGTTGGATCATTACTCGATCAAATATGTCGATTCCCGCTTTGTATCGTTCACGGCGATCTAAGACTCGACAATGTATTTTTTGCTGACGATCATATTGCATTGGTGGATTTTCAGGCGACTTGTCAATCTGCACCGGAGCACGATCTTGCCTACTTCATCACGCAGAGTCTAAAAAGTGATGTACGCAATGCTAAAGACTGGGTTCATATTTATCATGAAAATTTGACGTCGGACGGCATCAATTATTCGCTGGAAGATTGTAGAAACCGCTACCGTCAGTGCGCGCTTTATTTCCTTTGCTATGCAGTAGTCATCTGTAGCGTTTTGGATCTTGGTAACGAAAGAGGCAAACTGATGGCAGCAACGTTGCTTGAAAATTCACTCAATTCAATCAACGAACTCGAAGCATTTGATTTACTGCAGACGCTATAATTCTTTGATAAAAAGATCAAGCAAGGTCTCAAGACTAGGAACTGCATCTGACCGCTATGGGATTTTTTTAAGCCCAAACGATGTTGTTATCGCTATTTCGATGATGCCGGTAGAGGCAAAGGGGGCATCATCCGAACGCGGCCCGTTCTCAACGAGCGTATCAGCGCAGCGTCGAAGGTCGTAAGAACGACCCACAGGGGTTTTCGACCAAGTGAGGCTGGGACCGGCGTGCCGCATTCAGAAGGCCGCAAGTTAGCTGATGGAAATGAAGCACGCTTTTCCGGCAGCGATACACTGACCGACCAAAGTTTAGTAGTGCCTAAGTAGGCGCCATTTAGTTCTGCCACTTATACAGCGCGGTGATTAATCTAGAGACTAAGCGTTCTACTCCATGCATCAAGGACGGCTTCATGCATACTCTCAGAAATAGTTGGATGTGGGAAAATGGTATTCATCAGCTCAACTTCTGTGCTCTCCATTTGCATTGCAATCGCATACCCCTGAATCATCTCTGACACGCCAGACCCCACCATATGAGCTCCCAACAACTCACCCGTGCCAAGATCAAAGATTGTCTTTATCATCCCCTCGGTTTCCCCAACCGCCACGGCTTTACCATTCGCAAACAACGGGAAACGACCGACCCGAATATCCCGCCCAGTACATGCTGCTTCATTCAAACCGATACTAGCAATCTGAGGATAGCTATAAGTACAGGCTGGAATCTGTTGCAGCTTGAGTGGATGGGGATTTAGTCCAGCTATGGCCTCAATAGCAATGACACCTTCATGACTTGCTTTGTGAGCCAGACATGGCGCCCCTGCGACATCGCCTATCGCATAGACGCCTGCAACGTTAGTCTGCTGAGATTGATTCACAGAAATGAATCCACGCTCAGTTTCCACACCCAGAGTTTCAAGCCCAAGGTCTTCAACATTACCTGTTACACCCACTGAAGAAATAACATTGTCGAATTCGAAGGGTATATCGTTGATTAGGCACTTGAGTTTCTTGCCTACCGTAATATGACTAACTTGTGCGCCCGTAATCACTTTTATACCAAGGCTTTCAAAGCAAGCTCTCGCCGTGGCGGCAATCTCAGCATCCTCACTCGGCAGGATTTCTTCAAGCATCTCAACCAGAGTCACGTTGCAACCTAGCGTATTATAGAAACTCGCAAATTCTACGCCGATGGCACCTGCGCCAATAATCAGCAGATCGTCAGGTAACTTTTTAGGTGTCATGGCGCTTACTGCATTCCAAACCACTTTTCCATCCGGCACCAGCTTATCCAATGTTCTTGCCCGCGCACCTGTCGCCACAATAATATTGTCAGCAAAGCATTCACTGCCATTTACCGCAACCAGTCCAGGTTCCAGCAGCTTTGCTTCACCAACCTGAATGTCAATTTTGTATTTCTTCATCAATTGACCGACACCTTGATTAAGACGGCTAGCAGCTTGCCTTGAAGCCCCCACCATCTTGGCCAAATCGATACTGACCTTCCCGGTCTTAATACCGAGGTCGTCGGCAGTTCGCAGTGTCCGAACGATATCAGCGGAGTGCAACAAAGACTTAGTCGGGATGCACCCCCAGTTTAGGCAGGTTCCGCCGAGTTCAGCCTTTTCTATTAGCGTTGTCTTCAAACCCAGCTGAGAAGCTCTGATAGCAGCCGTGTAACCACCTGGACCAGCACCAATTACAACAACATCGTATTCATTCATATTTACACCAACAGCCGATAGGGTTCAGATAAATACTCGACCACGGTTTGCAAAAATTCCGCTGCCGGCGCGCCGTCCAATACTCGATGATCCCAGGTAAGCGATAGGTTCATTTGCTTTTGCCTAACAGGGGTTTCACCTTCCCATTTGATCCCATCAAGAATGCGATTGACACCTAGAATACCGGATTGGGGCTGATTGATAATCGGCGTAAATGAATCTACACCGAACATGCCCAACGCCGAGATTGTGAAGGTACCACCTGCATAATCATCCAAACCAAGCGTGCCGTCGCGGGCACAGGCTGCAAGTCTTGCTGACTCAATCGCAATTTCCTTCAAACTCAATTTATCGGCATGCCTGACGACTGGCACAACTAACCCAGCAGGTAGAGAAACAGCAAGACCCACATGAATATCGTTAAGTAATTGAATACCAGCATCATCGAACTGACTGTTCATCAAAGGGTGTTTATGGAGCGCTTTGGCAGTCGCTTTAATCACAATATCCGTAAATGTTGGACGCGCGACACCGTCCCATTCCCGGATCAACTGCGCTCGCAGCTTGACCGCATCCTCCATCACGGCCGACATGTCCATGGTTAATTGGGCACTAGTTTGAAGGCTTTGATGCATTCGCTGCGCGATCGTTTTTCGCATGCCTTTAACCGGCACGATTGAACCTGCTACCGCTCCGTTTACCTGCGCACCCGCGGCAGACGCCTTTTCCACATCTGCCTGGATTATTCGGCCACCTGGACCTGAACCCTGAATTTTGCTGAGATCAATAGATCGTTGCTCTGCAATGCGTTTCGCCAATGGCGACGCCCTGATGTCGACACTGATTGGCGCACCATTTACCGGCACACCGCTTATAGGCAGACT
>JBLHWY010000050.1:0-37200 GCA_047629195.1 Candidatus Azotimanducaceae bacterium | reverse complement strand
ATGGTTTGTAAATTTAGGGAATAATTCAGTAAATCTGGATAACCAAAATGGTGGGTTCACCGTGTTTGGGCGTGTCATCGGGAATGGTATGCAGGTTGTTGATGCTATTGCTGCGCTGCCAAGGGTTAATTTTCGATCTCCTTTTGATTCCACGCCTACCATCAATTATGTGAACGCTGTGACGGCTGATATTTTTGTCAATGTTACCAGCATCAGAGCGACAACCCTCATCGACACTGATGGCGATGGTATTGTAGATAGAGATGACTTGGACGACGATAACGATACCGTGCCGGATAGCATCGATGCTTTTCCGTTAGATGTGACCGAATCTGTAGATACTGATGGTGACGGTATAGGCAACAATGAAGACAGTGATGACGATGGCGACGGCATCCTCGACGCCGCGGACAATTCACCGCTTGATCCAAATATCGGAGGCAGTTTTAGATTGCTATCAAGACAGTTTATCGCCTTGCCTATCGTCGGTCAGGAGGTCATCGATCCTTCGGGACAGAGCAACATCGTGCCAGATACAGCCACTGCGGCCGCACTAAATGTTACTGTCGTTAATCCGTTGGGATCTGGATTTTTGACCGTTTGGCCTTGTGGTGTCGATCGTCCGCTCAGTTCTAACCTGAACTTCATTAGTGGTTCAGTTGTACCAAACGGGGTAATCGCACCTATTGGTTCTGATGGTTCGGTATGCCTGTACACTTCTGCCGAAACAGATCTCGTCGTCGATATATCCGGTTGGTTTGAGGGCAGTGCTTTTACCGCAGCCACTCCCAAGCGAATTTCTGACACCCGGGATGGAACTGGGATTGCCACCGGCGTGCCTGCGCAAATTGGTCCGGATCTGGCATTACAATTGACAGTCACGAACATCCCCATTGTTGATGCCGCCGGATCCTCGACAGGGGTACCGAGTATGATCAGTGCAGTTGCATTGAACGTAACGGTTGTTTCTCCTGACTCAGCTGGGTTTCTGACTGTCTATCCATGCGACATCCTCAGACCATTCACCTCTAATGTAAACTTTAAGTCCGGCAAGATAGTGGCAAATGGCGTTGTTGCACCTATAAGTATTGAAGGAAAGGTCTGCTTCTTCTCATCGGCGCAGACTGACCTTGTTGTTGATCTTACCGGTTGGTTTGATACCGCTACTGGATCTTCGTTTACCGCCGCGGCACCAAAGCGACTTTTGGATACCCGAATTGCTGGTGCGCCGCTATTGCCCTCTACGCAATTAAACATACCGATTCACGGCGCCACTGTAACAATTGAAGCGCTCGAGCAACTCATTCCCACAACCGCATCGGCAGTAGCGCTCAACGTTACAATCGTAGACCCGAGCGGAGCCGGCTTTGCGACTGTCTGGCCTTGTACTTCAGAAAGGCCGCTGGCTTCAAGCCTCAATTTTACAGCAGGTCAAGTTGTAGCCAACAATGTCATTGCGCCAATAGGGAGCGACGGAGATATTTGTTTTTATAGCAGTACGCCATCGGATCTTGTTGTAGATATCTCTGGCTATTTTAGCGGTGATACCGGCAACGAATTTATTGGTAGTGCGCCAGTACGCTTAGTAGATACGAGAATGGGATTGGGACCTATGCCGCAGTGAGTTTGGGCTTCGAGCTGTGCTTCATATGGGGTTACCCCACGGGGTAATTGGACTTGATATGGTCTTTAATCATGATAATTAGCTAATAATTCAATTTTTATCCCTCTAATGACGAGGTGATGGGCTGGACAGGATAAGATGATGTGTCTCGTCTACTAAACTTAAAAAAGGACCTAAACCTGACTTCATTACTGGAACTACCTCTACACAAGCAGCTGTTCAAGGCGCTCGATACGCTGGGCTTCAGTGAGGCCACTGAGGTTCAAAGCAGAGCTATACCGGCCGTTCTTGAGGGGCGGGATGTTATGGTGTCGGCGAAAACCGGCAGTGGTAAAACTGCCGCGTTCCTGTTGCCTATGCTGGATCGAATGCTCCGAATCGATACGCCACGTGGCGGCACGCGGGGGCTGATTCTTCTGCCGACGCGGGAGCTTGCACTCCAAACTGTAAAGACCTTCGAGAAGCTCGCAAAATTCACGCCGATCAAATGCGGCATTATCATCGGTGGCGAAGCTTTTAAATACCAGATTTCATCGTTGCGTAAGAATCCCGAGGTGATAATCGCAACGCCCGGTCGGTTGGTAGAACACCTTGAGAAAGGCTCAATCGATTTCCACGATCTTGAGTTTTTGGTGCTTGATGAGGCGGACCGGATGCTCGACATGGGTTTTACTGAGGATATGAACACCATCGCCAAGTCATGTAGGCAGGAGCGGCAGAGTCTGTTGTTCTCAGCAACATTGAAGCATCGAAACTTTGGTCGAATTGCCTCTATTTTGGACAACCCAGTTTCAATTGAGGTTGACTCATTTAAAGAAGGTCATAGCCAAATTACACAACAAATGATTTTGGCCGACGATGATCTGCACAAACAAAAGTTAATCCTAGCTTTGGTTGAAGAAGAACAGGCTGAAAAAGTTTTTGTCTTTTGTAAAACCCGAGCGCAATGTACTGCGGTTGGCCAACATCTAGCCAAGACCGAGTTGAAGGTAGGGTACCTGCATGGTGATATCTCGCAGAGTGACCGTAAGCAAGTCTTGAACCGCTTCCGTGATGGCAAGTTGCAGGTGTTGGTGGCGACTGACGTCGCAGCCCGTGGCCTTGATGTCACGGATGTTGATCTGGTGATTAATTACGCGGTTGCCCACTCGGGCGATGACCATGTGCATAGGGTTGGAAGAACAGGGCGTGCCGGCAAGGAAGGCAAAGCGGTTATGCTAGTTGACCGTGTTGACTGGAACAAAAACTCCAGTATCGAGCGTTACCTTAAGATTCGCTTCGAACCCCGATCGATTAAGGGGCTGAAGGCGGCTTATAAAGGCCCAGATAAGGTCAAGAAATCAGGCAAGGCTGTCGGTACCAAAAAAAGAACCAGCAAACATGCCACTGCAAAGAGTCCTGCGCCAAAGCAGCGTGCTAGAAACACGAAAAGCGCTGGTAAAGGAAGTAACCGCAAGGCAAGTGGGAACACGGTAAGTGACAACAAAGCAAGCAGCAACGATGGCTGGAGTCCGCTTCGTAAAAAACCAACGGTGTAGCAACGGGGGGGGATTACAATAACCGGTCAAGATCCGTGTGCAATGTTGGTATGCTCGAAATAGAATTTAGTTCCGCCAAATAGATTCTATCGATCGTTTGCAGATTTCAAGGCGGCTATTGAAGCGAGAAAAGACGGAAAGCTAACTTAGAGCTTGCTTCAGTAAATGATAGTCTTTCAAGCAAAACCATTTTCGCGAAGAGATAAACTTGACCACTGATTCCGGGGATAGGCTAGTTACCTCGCCAGTCTTGCCCTTTCGATAGAAAGATGATCAGCCGCCGTTTTGCCAGACTGTTGATTTCATTGCGTCTTTCATGTTCGTCACATATTTACGTTGAACGTCGCTTCTTACGTCAATGGCTTTAGTGTTTTTGTCCCGTTTTACAGCACAAATAGTTCAACTGCATAATTGACCATTGTCTCCACGTAACCTAATTGAGAGCTGTGACCTGTGCCTGAGTTGTCGCAATAAATCGTTGTCGATATGTTTTTTGAGATTCTTTCTTAGACTTAATTTGTAGAAATATTTTTAAAGCCGATAAATCGTACCTCATGAATAGCAAATATGATGGCGCGATTGAGTTGGCGTATTCCTGGAAGGTTCATCATTGTCTGTTCAATAGGACTGTAGTTTCTATCCTAGCGTGGCAGTATCCACTCAGATGTCCCTATAAAGACTGTCAGCTTAGTAACTTTGTCAGCAAAGGCGGGGACGACTTGAGTAGCTGAACAGCCCGAGCCAATAACGCCGACGTTTTTCCTTTCGTAGGAAACACTATGTTCTCATTCGGCGGTATGAAGCTTTTCACCCTGAAATGATTCTGCTCCTTCTATATGAGGAGTATTCGGGTTGGCCAACACGCCGCTGGTATCGATAATGAAGCGGGCGGTATAACGTTCGCCTGATTTAACCTCGATTTGCCACAAGCACTCGTGTTCTTCGTAAGTTATTGTCGTGACAGTCTGGTTTGTTCTAATGAGTTTTCTAATATCAAATTTGTCTATGATGTAATTCGTATGCTTAAGCAATTCACTTTGGGGTGCATATCGTTTTGTGAATTTGTATGGCATGAATGAAAAAGAATAAAGGCCCATAGGAATATCCACCTCGGTTCCCGGATAAGCGTTATTCTGCCAGGTACCGCCAATGTCAGATTCTCTTTCTAGCAAGATAAAGTCATCAGAACTCTTTTTCTTCAAATTGATTGCTGCAAGCAAACCTGAAAATCCTGTGCCGATGATCACAGTTTCAAACTGCTGAGCACCCTTCATCATATTATTTCCTTAGATCGAAGATCGATAGTGCAAGTTTTAGTAACAAGCCATGACTCAAATTCAGATGAGAGCCCAATCTTAGATGCACGTTTGAACAAAAATCAGTCGGGAATGGAATGAGATAGGTTCAGAAGATTTCTTTGGGTGATGGAGTTGTCAAAGAATCTGGGTTCTTTTTTTGCTCAACTTTACTGAGGAAGGGGGAATCTGCTGAGGTTATGATTGCTGCTTAGCTTAATAGCCAAAGACCGGTTCAAAGGCCTTGGCTATCTGGTGTACTGTGTCAAAAGCACTTAGCATTTTCTATTCGGTTTTACTGGCGCGTGTCATTGCATCGCCTTCGCGCCATGGTGAAATTTGCCCTTTGTATACGCCTGATCCATCCTGAAAATGGGCGGCTTCTGCAAAACTCTCAACAAACGGCATGTCTGCCGGGTATAGGTGTTTATCCCTTGGCATCGGTCCGCTTTTAGAAACGTGCCCCCATAATGAGTGCCCCACAACTTCTTCTGCGATGCGCGCTGCAGTAATGACTTTATCAAGGTTGTAACCCGTCTCAATACCCATTTCATGACACATATTGACAAAATCTTCGGTAGGCACATGCCCAGCAGCTCTGCCATTGCCGCAGTACGGACAGCCACCCATGCCGCCTAGCGAGGTATCAAAATCCGTAGCACCTAACAGTAAGGCTTCGTAAAAGCTTGCGATCGTGACGCCGCGCGTATTGTGAAGATGCATGTGAAACGTTTCAACTTCGGGGTATTTATCTCGAATGCTTGAGATCAGTTCACGCACTGTGTGCGGCATATTCCAACCCATCGCATCAAGGAAGGATACTCGATTGACCTTGATGCCAGCTGCGTGCCACTTAGAAACCATCAAATCGAACAGATCCATGGCTTGCGCTAGAGAGAACTGACCTTCGAAATTTGAACCGAATGGATTGCCTAATGCAATAGAAGCAAATTCTACATTTTCCTTTTTTGCGTTTACAACAGAAGCGTCTAGCGCTTGGATCATTTCAGCTTGTGTGCGGTTGTAGTTTCGTCGCGCGAACGTGTCGCACAATTCGACATGTGAACCAAAAGTTTTCATACGGACATCGATTTTTGGAAAGTAGGCGTCAGCACGATCGTATCCGCGTTTGTTGAATACAGCAGCCGTGTAGGTGATACCTGGCTTGGGCTCAAAAGCCTCAACGAGTTCGTCAATGCTCGCCATTGATGGCGTCCACTTTGGGTGAGCAAACGACCCAACGGTGACGCGTTTTGCGCCCATCTCGCCGATAGCGTCTAACAATCGTAGCTTCTCGCTAATTGGAATGTCGGGACTTTCAATTTGCAGACCTTCGCGCATGGTGTCATCAAAAATGTTAACTGCTTTGGGTAAAAGGTCAGACATGTTGGGCTTCCTCTAATCTTCTGGGGTTTATTAAATGAAACAGCAAACAGATTGTAAGTCTTGCATGTGGTTCATCTCAAGCCTATTGATATTTGATCGAACGACCCCAATCTTATGAGATCGGCCGATATCAGCTTTATGCTGGGTAAGGCGATTAGCTGGTTGACGTTTTGTCGAATCAAAAACCTAAGGAAGTAAAATGACACTGACTGTTGAAAACATTCTGGTACCGAATCTCACTCGAACGCTCAAAGCCTTGAGCAATATCTTACAGAAAGGTGCTGATTATGCGCAGGCGAAAGGTATTGACCCGGTTGTTCTGGTTAATGCGAGATTAATAGCAGACATGCACCCGTTGAAGAGACAAGTCCAGATGGTAACGGATACAGTGCGCAGGGTCATTTGCCAGTCAGGGGAACAAGAAGTACCTTCGGTTGAGGATACGGAAGAATCCTTCGCTGAATTACAGGCTCGAATCCAGTCCACTATCGAGTTTATCGAAGCATTCGACAAAACAAAGCTTGCTGGCGCTGAAGAACGCTCAATTCATCTGCCAATTGGGGACGCGGGAATCGATCTATCTGGTACAGAGTTTGTCATGGCAATGGCGATCCCAAACATATATTTTCACGCAGCAACCGCTTACAACATCTTGCGCCAAAATGGTGTCGAGGTTGGCAAAATGGACTTTCTCGGCGCACCATAGTCGGCGGGATAGTTTGCGCCTGAAAAATCGCTCTTTCTGCAAATGAATTAGACCCTACAACTAGCTCCCATTTGTTCGCAACATTTGACACATGGTCAATACTGGCCATGTGTCAATTTTAGCGTGTAACTTGGCTACCCTCAGACTTGTCTTCCATGTGCGATGGGCAGACAATCAGGCTGAATGGTTTTGCATATTCTAACCAGAAAGGAGAAAGATATGAGTTGGGGATTTGATACAGATGTAGAATATCAGGGTGTATTGGATTGGGCAGATGACTTCGTTAAAAAGAAAGTTGAGCCGCTTGATCACGTTCTGGGGGCCACTAAAGAGTATGATGATCCAGACTTTATTCGTTTGGTCCGACCATTGCAGGCTGAAGTAAAAGAGCGAGGCATGTGGGCTTGTCACCTTGGGCCCGAATTAGGTGGGTTAGGTTTTGGTCAGTTAAAGCTGGCATTGTTGAACGAAATACTTGGCCGCTCACGGTTCGCGCCAGTAGTTTTTGGTTGTCAGGCTCCAGACACGGGCAATGCAGAAATACTAGCTCACTATGGTTCCGAAGAACTGAAGGAAAAATACCTCAAGCCCTTGCTCGAAGGCGAAATATCTTCGAGCTATTCAATGACTGAACCCCAGGGTGGTTCAGATCCAACATCTTTTAGGTGCATGGCAGTTGAAGATGGTGATGACTTCGTTATCAATGGAGAGAAATGGTTTTCCTCCAGTGCACGTTACGCTAGTTTTCTTATTGTGATGACCGTGACAGATCCAGACGCGCCAAAACATTCCAGCATGACAATGTTTGTTGTCCCAACAGATACACCAGGCGTAGAAATTGTGCGTAACGTCGGTGTAGGTGATGAAGCGCCGGGAGAGGGTTCCCACGCTTATATTCGCTATACAGACTGTCGTATACCAAAGTCCAATATCGTCGGAGGCCGAGGTCAGGCATTCGCCGTTGCGCAAACTCGGTTAGGTGGCGGTCGAGTTCACCATGCCATGCGAACCATGGGGCAGATAAAAAAGGCGTTTGATATGATGTGTGAACGCGCTTTATCTCGAACCACTAAGGGCGAAGTGCTCGCAGACAAGCAGATGGTGCAGGACAAAATTGCTGATTCGTGGATTGAGATGGAGCAGTTTCGCTTGCTGGTACTTCGTACAGCTTGGCGCATAGATCAATATAACGACTACATGAAAGTACGGAAAGATATCGCTGCAATTAAGGCGCTAATGCCGAAGGTTTACCATGATGTTGTTGCACGTAGTTTGCAGATTCACGGTTCTTTGGGTGTATCAAATGAGCTACCGTTGACGGGTATGTTGATCGGTTCGTTTGTTATGGGTATCGCCGATGGTCCAACAGAAGTGCACAAGGTGACGGTTGCGAGGCAAGTACTCAGAGATTACGAAGGCTCTGAAGACCTGTTCCCCCATTATAGTTTGCCAAATCTTCAGGCGGATGCGCTGGCGCAGTATGGTGATCAAATAGAAAGAGAAGTTGAGCGTTGGTAAACTGTTTCCGAGCGCGGATACTGTGATGTTGTGATGCTAAGCAAGGAATCAAAACACATAGTGTCCGCTTGGGAGCTTGGTGCTAGCTACAGTCATGTGGCTTGTATGAGGGCATGATTCAGGCGTTTCGGAAGTACGGGTTCTGAGGCGCAGCATACCTGTTGTTCTGCATGAGTGCCTGTGTTCGGGTGCTTAATGAGACGTTTTTCTTCTTCTGCTTAGGCCAAGCAGTCCCAGTCCAGCAGCGATAAGACCTAGGCTACCGGGTTCTGGCAGGATTGCAGTGTTGAAAGGGCTGCCTCCCTGTCCAAACCCGTTGGGGTCGCCGAATAGTGCCAGACCTGCAGCGCCAATACCGGATGCAGTTACGGTAACTTCGTACTCTAGATTGAACATTTGACCTCCAGAGAAAGAGCCAAGGTCGAGCGTATAGCTCTCTTCGCTCCCAAAGAAATAATCAGACCCGCCGAAGTAAGAGCCGAGCATCGCTCCTTCAAAATCTTCGTCTGTATTGGTGCCATTAAAATCGAGTTTAGCGAAACTATCCCAGATGGAAACGCCATTCAGTCGTATTTTTGCATTATAGGATGCCGCTGATGTGCCGACGCAAGTGGCGGCACTATCACCGTCTCCATCTCCGCCATAACTATCGTCACAGCCGACACGGAGGCTGCCATTTTCAATTGAGAATGTAAAATCAAAAAGTTGTTCGAATGGATCATTTGTGACGGTGTAAGACTGAAGAAAAGTAGCGCTTGATTCGAAGGATCCTGAGCCGTTTGCACTACTATTGAAGATGCCATCGCTGTCGCCGGATGCATGACCTAAGGCAGTAAAAACATCAGCATAGGCGTCGACGCTAACGGAAGAAGGCCCGTCAACGAGATTAATTGCGGGGTCTTCACCAGTAGCTGCTAAAGCACTCGCGCTAAGGTCGAGTGAGATTAACGCAGCCTGAGCGCCAAAAACTGGGGCAACGACGAGGATCGCTATTGCCAGCTGATTTATTTTGAAAAATGGAATGCTCACTACTTCTCTCCCCTTGGATAGAATAATGCCTGTACTCAAGTTACGAATTATTGAGTTGTGCTCCAGAAGCGCGCGTTTGGTACTGGTTACTTTCTTTATACTATTTGAAGAAAGCAAAAAACATGCCAATTAACATTTGTTATTTAGTATCAATCACTTAAGTTTCCCCAAGTAAATTCTGCGACTATCATAAGGTTGTGGTTGTAAATAAATTCGACAGTGGAAATAATCTGTGATCAGAAATAGGTTTAATAAAAGTATGCCACTCGACGAGTTGAAGCTAATGCACCTCCACGTGCCGACGGTTTTACGCGAAGATGAGTATTCGTGCATGATCTGGCTCAGAGATTGGGCCGGTGGTGTTGTCCCGCGTTTTTTCTGGGGCGAACCTGTAAAGGTATAATTTGGCGCTTTAGGCACGATCTACCCAGTGAAAATTGTCGATGCCGACCAGGCAGTTGCGATTTGTGCCAGCGTTAGAATTACAGATGCAGCACCGAGCTGATTTTCATATTACCTAAGTCTGCCTTCTTGGATTTCAGTGCAGAGCTTGCGCAAGCTTGTTAGGATACTGCCAAATTAACCGTGTGCTTTCAGGGGTCAAAATGTCTAACCGAGTAGAAGGAAAAGTTGCAATCATTACCGGAGGTGCATCCGGAATTGGGCGTGCATGTGCTGAGCGTTTAGCAGAGGAGGGAGCGATTGTTATCATTACTGATGTTCAAGTAGACCTAGGTACGGAGGTCGCGGCCAGTATTATTGGTTCCGGTGGTAAAGCTGAGTTTCTTCTGCACGATGTTACCGATGAGTTGCAATGGCAGAATGTGGTAGAGACAGTCAAAACACAACATGGGCGACTGGATATTCTGGTTAACAATGCGGGTATTGCAATTGGCGGCAGTATTGTGGATATGCCGTTAACAGACTGGCAACGCCAGCAAGCTATTAATCTGGACGGTGTGTTTCTTGGTGTTAAGCACTCAATACCGTTGATGCGTGATACCGGTGGTGGCTCGATAATCAATATGTCTTCGGTCGCGGGTCTTAAAGGTGCCGCTAGCCTCGCCGCTTACAATGCAACTAAAGGTGGCGTTAGATTATTTACCAAAGGTGTCGCGCTTGAGTGCGGTCAGAGTCGTTGGAACATTCGTGTCAATTCTGTTCACCCTGGCATTATTAATACACCAATTTGGACCAAAGTGAACCCGGAGTTTTTACCTGAAGGTGAAAATGCCGTTGATGTCGACGGGATGGCAGCAATGGCGGTACCCACCGGCGTATTGGGACAGCCGTTAGATATTGCTAATGGTGTGTTGTTTCTTGCAAGTGACGAATCTCAGTACGTAACAGGTACTGAGCTCGTCATCGATGCAGGAATTTCAGCTTAAGCGCTATTTTTCGCCAATGTTACTGAAAATATAGGGCTCGAGTGTCTCTTGGGCCTTAATTCGGAACTTGTGCCATTGTCCGCCGCCGTAATACGCGAGGCTGCCAGGTTCCGCAGTTCCATCTCCGTTATAATAAGACACACAATCCCGAAGCGGTGCTGTGCTGGTGTCAGCTTGTTTACAGTGTTCACTGTAAACCGCTTCCGGTTCTTTTTTAACGTCAACTACATTGTGGTTATTGTCGCGCATGGTGGTTAACATCCATGCAATGTAGTCAGCATGCTCTTCGATCGCATTCGTGAAGTTGAAGCTGCCGCCTCCGCCCTGTGGACCGGATACAATAAAGAGATTAGGGAAACCATTACTGTGTAGCCCCAAGAATGTGCTGGTTCCTTCATTTTCCCATTTGTCGCTGAGAGTTTTGCCGTTTACACCGGTTATCATGTTAAACGTTGAAGTCGCCATCCAACGGAACCCAGTCGCGTAGATCAGTACATCTAACGGATATTCTGCACCTTCATGCACGACGCCTCGTTCGTTAATTTGCGACACGCCCCTCGGAGCGGTGTCTACTAGTGTAACGTGAGGTTTATTGAAAGTTGTGAGGTATTCGTCATGAAAAGTCGGGCGTTTACAGCCGTACGGGTAGTAGGGTTTCATTGCTGCGGCAGTGGTCGGATCGTCGACCGTTACGTCGACCCTTGACCGAATTTGTTCCATAATACGAAAACTGGACTCAAGCTGTTTCTCAACCATCTCCTCAGCGCTCAGTTTTGTTTTGTGTTGCTTGTTCTCTTTAAATGTATCGACCTTGCCGGCGAGGTAGTCGTCATTAGCTTTCATCGCGGTACGGCCACCTGAGATTTTTGCAAACCTTGCTCTTCTGGCTTTTGCCCAGCCAGGTTCTTTTTTCCATGTTTCAATTTCTTCAGCTGTTGTGGCTCTTTGATCGCGAACGTCAATGGAGGAAGGTGTGCGCTGAAATACATAAAGTTCTTTTGCGATTTTTGAAAGTTCAGGCACTGTTTGAACGGCGGTTGCGCCAGAACCGATGATACCAACTCTTTTGTCTTTCAAATCAACGCGATAGTCCCAGCGAGAAGTATGAAAGGTGTCGCCTTTGAAAGTTTCCATACCCTCGATTCGAGCAAGTTTGGGTGTCGTTAATATGCCGTTAGCGAGGATTACAATTCGTGCCTTCATCTTGTCGCCACGATCTGTGGTGACAGTCCATCGTCCTGTTGTTTCGTCCCAGTCAGTTTTTTCTACAGTTGTGTGAAATAGGCAGTGATCGTAAAAACGGAATTTCTCAGCTATTTTTTGGCAGTACTCCATGATCTCAAAACCAGAAGCAAACTTCATGGTTGGGATGTACTCCATCTCTTCAAGTAGAGGTAAGTAACTATATGCCTCAACATCGCAAGCGATGCCCGGATACCGGTTCCAGTACCAGGTGCCGCCGACATCACCGCCTTTTTCGCAGAAGCGGACATCTTTAAAACCGGCTTTCTGTAATTTGTGCCAAAGCAGTAGTCCGGCAAAGCCAGCGCCCACAATTAAAATTTCACATTCATCGTCAAGAGACTCGCGAGCAACAGGATCTGCGGAATAGACGTCCTCAAGATACTTGCTGAATTCTCCTTCCATCGACATGTAATCAGCAGCGCCCTGGCGGGCTTCCTTAAACTCTCGATACTTTGCTTGTTCTTGTGCGTTAAAGACTGCGCCGACGGGTGCGGGCGGCAGAGTTTTAAGGGCTTCATCTTCAATGATGGCGTAGCCGCTGCCTGAAATTTTTTCGCTGGATTTAGCAGCGCGAGTATTAAATATTTTTAGTCCAGTATCTGGGTCTATTGAAATAGACATAATTCCACCCTCTTTTATTTGTGTGATCTCTTCAGGGTGTAAATAAAACAGCAATTGTTTCTCGGGTCAATTCGGTAATCTGAAGGAAGCTTGGTTCGAGGCGTTCAAACGCGCCTAAAGTGGCATTCTATTCTGTGAGAGCGCATGTTTATGGGGGGCTCGTCTTGCTTATTGACCGTCGCAATGTATGGTCATAAGACTGTGTGCAAACAAGGGAGAGATGATGTGAGTTATTTTCGTTACGACAATTCAACTTATGCAATTCGTGAGGATATTTCTGCAGCGCATGCCCAATTTTGGCAAAACTTATCGTCCCCCGGAAATTGGTGGACTGGTGCGGAGCGGGTTGCTATCGCCAATGAAGTGAGAAACGCGCTTAGTTGCGATTTTTGTGCAAATAGGAAACAAGCGCTGTCGCCCTATAGCTTTGCTGGAGAACACAGGCATAGCGATAGTTTAAGTAAAGTGGCCATTGATGCTGTACATCGAGTCATCACTGACCAGACTCGCATCACTAAAGCATGGGTGGATGGCAATGTAGCGAAGGGACTGTCAAAGGGAGCCTATGTAGAATTGGCCGGCCTTGCGGTGGCAATGCTAAGTATTGACGAATTTCACCGAGCACTTGGGTTGTCCTTGGAAGAATTGCCTGCTCCTGTGGCAGGAGAGCCCGATGGTTATATGCCTGCGCTTGCTCAAGAGGGTACTGGTTTTGTCCCTATGTTGCCTGATAACGGGGCGGTTGGCGATGAAGCTGATTTATGGGGCGACAAAAGTGCAAATGTTGTGCGAGCATTCTCTGCAGTCCCCAATGCAGTGCGAGATTGGATCATGATTTCAAATGCGCAGTATCTTTCCTTTGAAGGCATGATGAATTTTGATTCGCCAGAAAATCGAGCGATTAACCGCATGCAAATCGAATTGATTGCTGGCAGAGTTTCCGCTATTAATGAGTGCTTTTACTGAACTAATGCTCATGCAACGATGCTCCGTGTGAGTGCGCAGGTTACAGAAACAGAAGTTGATTTACAGGGTGTGAATGGTGTTGTTTCAGCTGCAGGGACGGGTGTTGAGTACGGGGCGCAATTGATGCAATTTGCCGAGGCTTTCGCTCTGAGGGATGAACCTTCTCTGGCTCTAGCAAGAGAAGCGTTGTTGGGTTCTGCTGGCGCAGCAGTTTTAGTGGATACCGCTGGCGTAGCTGCGAATTTCCAGCGAATGGTCAGAATTGCGGATGCTATGGGAATTCCTGTCGATGATATGGCGTCAGAATTAAGCCAAGCAGTTCGGAGTGAACTAGATCTGACTCGATTTGAAAGTTCGAAGAATAGTCTGAAAAGCACTTAATTAGTCTTTGCCGGCAAATAGTACTAGGTGAACAAGCCTTCCCTGCCAAATAACGCTTTGCTATCGGGTTCCCACCGCTTTGGTTTGATTGATCTGGCTATAAGTCTTTTGTGTCATGGTTTCGCTAGGCCCGCCCGATGGTCTATAGTTGGCTGTTTTTCAGGCAATCGTTCTTTTTGAATGTTACTATCATCGTCCTTCGAGTATCCCATAGCTTGGCAACGGTCATTAAGTGTTTATGTTGAATTTTGTAAAAACCTCCTTGGTTCTGTCAACCCTTTTGCTGGTATCTTGTGGCGGCGGTGAAAGTAGCGATGACGCAGGTGTTCAAGGAAGCATCGTTAGTACTTCCATCGCCGATCAAGGTTTTGCAGAGAATGGTATTTTCGGTGGTTCATTGCCAGAAGGAGAGCTGCTTCTGATACTTGAACGAGGGAGCTACTTTCTTGTAGCGGGTGATATTGCTAGTCAGGGCTCCTACCAGATTGATAGTGTCCAGTTGAGCGGTAGTGGGCCTGCTTACAGTCTTTCTGCAAATGGAGAGCTAACTGGTTTCCTTCAGTTACGAGGAGAATATAGAACAGATAGGCATTTGGAGCTTATTTGGACCGAGTCATCTACAGGATCAGAGCGGAGCCTTAATGTCGAGGCGACCCCTCTCTATTTTGAAGAGGCGTCGCTTGATAACGTATTGGGAGCTTGGATTAATCAGGACGAGGCTAATCTGGTGTTCTTTGATATCTCAGAAAACAAGGATCCAATAGGCGGCGATGATTTTGTTGCAGTCACCCCAGGTACGTCTCAGTTAATTGATGTATTGGCAAACGATCGTGACCCTGAAGACGACATGCTCAGGATCGCAAGTGTAGATGCCACGAGTACTTTGGGTGGTACCATTGTTGTAGATGACCAAGGCACTCCGGATGTTTTGACAGATGACTTAGTGCTTTATACCCCTCCAGTGAGCTTTCAAGCAGGTTTTGACTCGTTTCGCTACTTTGTTGAAGATCCAGATGAGGGCAGTGATAACCCTGTTGTTTTGATCACAGCGCCTGTCAGCGATGTGGACTTAAGCCTCATGCTAACGGTTGACAACGAGGTTCCGCTCGCGGGTGATTTTGTCCAGGTTTCAACAGTAATAAATAATCCCGGAACTGATTCGATTCGAGCGCAAGTGTTGCTCACTCTTGGAGACGGATTGGTTTACCGTTCTGATGATGGCGCTGGAGACTATGATGCCGCCAAAGGGTTTTGGGCGGTGGATCTGAATGCCGGAGAAAGTAAAACCCTGATGCTAGAAGCGTTTATTGATTCCTTCGGTGAATTTGATATCGCTTCCTCAATAACAACACTAGATGCACGAGATACTGATGACACTAACAATACTAGCGCGGTTACATTAGTACCGGGAAATCTTGATGTGGAGCGAGCGCCTGAATTCCGAACAGCAGAAATCGAAGGAGTGATATTGTCATCTCTCACTCAGATCTCCGGTTCCATTACGGAGAACCCCTTTGGCGCTAATGTTTACAGCATTGAATTGGATTTTGGTGGTGGTGGCCTAGGCGGCGGTTCCGGCGCCACTGACTCATTCAATGGCTATGTGATTGCAAGTGAGGAGGATGTGGAAACTCAAAGTGATGTTGAGGGGGAGCCGCCGACTCTGCAGCTGCGTCCAACTATTTTGATACTTGCGGCGTCGCCGTCAGCGATATATCTGAACAAATTGTTTGGGGTTAGCGAGGATGAGTTATCTGGGAACTAAATTTCGACAGTGCTCAAATGGGTTGCGTCAAATATGTGTAAATTGCAGATTTGATTTTATGAATTTTCATCTAGCGAGAACAACTGAACCTTTTTCTGGGTTGAGGTTGAGGAGTGGGACAGTGAATAATAAGAAAGAAACGTTAGCGGTGCTGACAATGATGTTGCTTAGCTCAGCGACACTCAAAGCTGGGAATGATTTTTTTCCGGACCAAATGTATCTCGCATATTCACATGGAGAGCAGGCGGAGGATGAGTCGTCAACGTTCCAGCAACAAATGATTGCTGTTGTAACATCGCCATCCATCGAGCTCGTGGATTTGGTTGTTGAGGAAGATGTTGTAGAAGTCGCTGATGAAAATTTAGGCTCGGAACCAGAAGTCGCAGAGATCGTCGATACTAGCATTGCTGGGTCTGAAATGGCTGAGGTCGGAGTTTCGCCTAAGCCTGGGTTTTTCAAGCGCGTCGGGAGTTCGGTCTCGAAGATGTTTAGTCGAGATGAATCTGTAGATGTTCCAGATGACACGATGGAAGCCGAGACCGAAATTGTAGTTGGGGATGAAACTGATGCCATTGTCGAAGAAACATACGACATCGTATCGGAGGTTGCTGAAGCTTCTGAGCCGGAAATGAAAGCAGAGCAGGAAATTGCCGATGTTGTTGACGTTGTTGACGTTGTTGATGCCATTGAGATTGTAGATATCATAGATGTTGCTGACGATAGAGTGATGGAAACTAGTGAAAAGGCTCCCGGTATCTTTCGTAGAATGGGTGATTCTGTAACCAATGTTTTTACTTTTGGCGACGGTAAAAGTGAAGTTAGAATGAACAGAGGCACGAGTGCGGATCTCACGCTTGAGAGTCTCGGCGCTGCGTCCGACATGTTCATTAGCGCTGATGATGAATCTATCGCGCTCTCAGTATCTAAGGAGACTTTGCCCTTGCGAGATTTTGTTAAGTTGGTCGCGATTAAAAATGATCGGATTGCTTATCAAAAAATGGAATGGGCGATAGCGAAGTCGGGCGTAGATAGTGTTAGTGGTATTTATGAGCCGGAGCTAACGGCCTCGTACCAGTACACCGATAGTGATACGCCCAATACTACCGAGGAGGAATTCCGCAGGTCTTTTGCGCCAACTTTTATTGAAAGAAATCATGATTACAGTCTTGCGGTCGAGACAGTTGTGCCGACTGGAGGTAGAGTACGCGCCTCATATACTTATCGCGATATCGAAAACAACATACAGCCAACACCGATAAGGGGTGAAGAAGAAAAGAACTATTTTGGCCTTTCGGTTACCCAGCCACTGCTCAGAGGAGCAGGATGGAGAGGGGTCGAGTCGCCCCTCTTGGTTGCAAGGAAGGATCAGGGCATCGCAAAAGAAACTTTTAGGCAGTCGTTGTTTCAAACTGTTTCTGATGCAGTTTCAGTCTACTGGGACGTCTATATGGCAGAGAAGCGAAAGGAGTTGAGAGTTCGTTCTGTTGAAATTGCTGAGGGAATATTGGTTGACGAAAAAGAACGAGCTCGATTTGGGCGCAGTGGTCAGGCCAATGTACTTGATGCTGAGTCAGCATTAGCGCAACGTCGGGTTCAGATGTTGGCGGCGGATCAAAATCTGTTTGCAGTGACTGGCCAATTACGGAATTTCATAGCAGGCATGCCGCAGGACAGAAAATTTAAAGTTGATTTTTCTGCCATGACAGAACCAGGTTCAATTAGATTCGATCGTGCTTCAATGTTGGCAAATGCCTATCTTTACAGACCCGAATACGTCGCAGGTTTACTTCGAGCTGAGAGAGAAGATGTTAGGATCCAGTTTGCAAAAAATAACAAATTACCACAATTGGATTTGGTAGCAAGCTATGGCTTGAATGGCTTAGCTGAGTCTTTTGGGCAGTCATGGGATGATGTGTGGGATGGTGATCACGAGTCTGTGTACGTTGGCGTTGAATACAGAATGGCGTTGCAGGGTAACAAGCGAGGAAAAGGGGAGCTAAGTGCGGCAAGATTGCGAAAGCATCAGGCCCTGCTTGAAATTAAAGCTGCAGAAATTGCTATCCATAACAGCGTTGACACCGCGTTAAATAATTTATCAAGTGCAAGAATGCAAGTTGCTGAATTGACTGGAGTGGTAGGGACGAATAAGAAATTGCTCGATTTTGAATTAGCTAAATTTGAAGCTGGTCAGAGTAACAGTCGTGATCTCTTCGAAATTGAAGAACGTCTGAACAGAGTTTTAGAACTAGAACTGGAAAGTAGAGTTAACCTGCAGAAGGCATTGATAGGTGCCGCATTATCCGAGGGTACCTTGCTCCAGAATTTTGAACTTGAAAAGTAGTAGGTTTTAAAAATGTCAGATGTTGCTGTGCCCCGTTTGAAGGGGTTATTTCTGTTTGTTGTAATTAGCCTGGTGATTGCCTCATTTTCCGCAAGAGTTAGTGCTGAAATGATTCGCTATGGATGTGTCACTGAACCTCATAAAGACGCAATGTTAAGCTTTACCGTGCCCGGTAGGATCGTCGATATATACTATCGTGAAGGGCGGAAAGTTAAGGCTGGCCAGATACTGGTCGATCTTGAAAACAAAATTGAAGCTTTGGAGTTAAAACGTCGGGATTTGATTCACAAGGATAAATCCGAATTACAAGCATCCAAGGCACAAAGCGAAACCTTTAGTGTTTTATTGGCGTCGACCAAGGGATTGTTTGAGTCGACGGGCTCTATTAGCCGAGATGAACTTTACCGGGCCGAATTAGAATACAATTCGGCAGAAGCCGACCACCAACGCCTATTAATCGCTGAACAAAGGGAGAAGGTTGAGTTCGAACTCGCGCAAGCAAATCTGGCAAGGCGGTCTCTTACGGCTCCTTTCGACGGTACGATTGTCGATGTCATGCTCGATGAAGGCGAAATTTGCGAGGCCAATCAGCCCATGCTGAAGTTGGTTGATGTTAGCAAGGTGTTTCTAGTTTGCAATATCGACGAACCTGCGGGTCGATTGCTTAAAGATGATCAGGTCTATCCCGTCGAATTTAATTCTGGTGACGAGAGCTGGAATGGTGAAGGTAAAGTCGTTTTTGTCGCGCCGATTGTTGACCCTGCTAGCGGTTTGCTGCGAGTCAGACTAAGTTTTGACAACGCGAATGAAGAAGTACGACCGGGAGTTCCTGGTTATATCATGCTTGAGTCTAACGATTCTCAGCTTTCTCGGTTTAGTTCGCTCCCAGCTTTGAATTAAGAAACTATGAGTCTAATAGAAAATCATCAGGAAAATAGTCTGACCTACTTGAAGACTTTGCGAGAGCTTCGTTACTTCAATGGTTTGCCCGCCGACTTTTGGTCGAAACTGCTCGATAGCCTTGGACAATATTCCGGTTCCGAGAAAGTTGTCTTGTTAGTGATGGATAACAACACTGAAGAGTGGCGACACCTGCGGGCTTGGCCGAGCAGTGTCATGCGCCTTCGTAAAGACTCTGCCGAAATGGTCCAAATGGGTCTTGTCGCTGACCAAGCGCAAGCAGAAGAAATTTGCATCGACTACGGAACCAGTACTAGGAGTGATGCTCCGGTAACGTTAGGTTTTAGCCTGGAACTAGGCGACGCAAAATCTCGCGGATCGTTGGTGTTTCTCATACCAAGGCTTAGCGCTGTCGAAATAGAACAACTTGCACAAAGACTGCAGTTGTTGATGGATATTCCAGCGAACTATCAGATGAATAGAGCGCTACAGCAAGCCAGAATAGACGTAGTTCAGTTCGCCGATGCTATTGATTTGATGACGCTGCTTAATGAAAGTGATCGATTTATGAGTGCAGCGATGACCTTCTGCAACGAACTTGCGGTACGGCATGAAAGTGACAGGGTCAGTCTTGGTTGGCTCGAGTCCTCCTATGTTCGGGTTCAGGCTATCAGTCATATGGAGAAGTTCGAAAAGAAGATGGCTGCAGTTCAGTCCCTTGAAGCAGCAATGGAAGAGGCTTTTGATCAAGACGAGGAACTAGTTTGGCCCAAGACTGAAGACCAGAATGCTGTTGATCGTGACCATGAGCACTATGCCAACGAGCAAAGCTTGAGTAACCTGGTATCGCTACCTATCAGAATTGACGATCAGAACATCGGTGTAGTTACTTTAGAGCGCGAAAAACGTAGTTTCGATAACGATGAAGTCAGAGGATTACGCCTTGTGCTTGATCAGGCGTCAAGGCACCTATACCAACTAAAGCGACACGATCGGTGGTTTGGTGCGAGGTTTGTGACCTGGTTGAAAGAACGTCTCGAATGGTTTGTAGGTCCAGAACAAACCTTTGCTAAAGCCACCGGTGTGCTTGTAACCGTTATTTTGGCGTTTGTGCTCTTCGGTTCCTGGAGCTACCGCGTAGAAGCACCTTTCATTTTGCGTTCCGACGAGGTTGCGTTTGTTCCAGCACCGATCGACGGTTACGTAAAAGAAGTGCAAGTTGAGATTGGTGACCTGGTAAATAGAGGTGATATTCTGGTTACCCTAGATACGAGAGAACTTGTGTTAGATGAGGCAATGGCCCTAGCGGACATATCAAGGTATAGCCGTGAAATGGAGAAGTCCCGAGCACAAAATGCCCTTGCCGATATGAGAATTGCTGCAGCCTTGGTAGCGCAATCTGAAGCTGAATTGGCGAAGGTTAGATATCACATTAAGAATGCCGAAATAAGTGCTACTTTTGACGGTGTTGTTGTAGAAGGCGACCTAAAGGAAATGTTGGGTGCTCCTGTTAGAAAAGGAGACATACTGTTTAAAGTCGCGAATATCGAGAAGATGTATGTAGAGTTGGATTTAGCAGAAAGAGATATACATGAAGTTATTGTCGATGGTACCGGGCAAATTAGCTTTGTGAGTCGGCCAGATCAGGTTTTTGATATCAAGGTTGATGAAATAGACCCCGCTGCTGTTGCAAAGGAACAAGGCAACGTTTTCATGCTTAAAGCAAGCTTCGAGGGTGAAGCTTCCAATTGGTGGCGTCCAGGAATGAGTGGCGTTGCCAAAATTGACGTGGGTGATCGCAATATATTTTGGATTCTCACGCATAGGACCGTGGATTTTTTCCGAATGTGGCTCTGGTGGTGATGTCTATATTACTAAGTTCTTATCCTGAATCTGACCTTCGGTGGCTAGGTAATAACTCATGAGTGTTATCGCTCCCACGTTCAGTGAGTCTTGGCATAGAGTAGCAGCAGTTAAAGCTTCGCTCAGACCAACCGTCAAATGTCGTCGCCAGAAGTTTCGAGGCGAGAATTGGTATGTCCTTCAGGACTCATTTAATAATCAGTTCTTCCGGCTTAGGCCCGCTGCATATGATTTTGTCGCAAGATTACGACCGGACAAATCTGTCGAAGAGGTCTGGCAAGAATCGCTTGAATATGATCCTGAGGGCGCGCCGGGCCAGGAGGAAGTCATTAGGCTTCTAACCCAGCTACATTTTGCTAATTTACTTTTTTACGATACTCCCTCAGATAGTGATCAATTTTTTGAGCGTTATCGTCAGCGAAAACAGAGGGAGCTACAGTCCAAATTGCTGGCGATCATGTTTATTCGTCTGCCCTTATTTGATCCTGATGTTGTTCTGCAGCGAATAGTGCCATACACGCGTTTTTTATTCTCTTGGATAGGTGCAGCCATCTGGCTTGTCGTCGTGATGCTAGGGATCAAGGTGGCGATCGATAATGTCGATAGTCTGACGGTTCAGGCTGAGGGTGTGTTGGCTCCTGACAATCTTATTCTGCTTTATCTTGGTATGGTCGTTATCAAAACTCTGCACGAGTGTGGTCATGCGCTTGTTTGCCGGCATTACGGCGGTGAAGTTCATGTGATGGGTGTCATGTTGTTGGTCTTTACCCCTCTGCCTTATATGGATGCCACTTCTAGTTGGTCTTTTAGGAGTCGTTGGCATCGGGCATTTGTTGGTGCTGCCGGCATGATTGTTGAGTTGTTTATCGCTGCTTTGGCGGTGTTTGTCTGGGCCGCAACTGGACCTGGTGTGGTCCATAGTATTGCCTACAACATGATGTTTGTAGCCTCTGTATCAACTATTATTTTTAACGCCAATCCTTTACTCAAGTTTGATGGTTATTACATTTTGTCCGACTTGGTTGATCTGCCAAATCTTTATACTCGGTCGCGCAAGCAGTGGGCATATTTATCTGAGAAATTTTTGTTTGGCGTAAAACATGCGATAGAAGTAGCCGACAGCAAACGTGAATCATGGTGGTTGACTTGTTACGGCGCTCTAAGTGGCGCCTATCGCGTTGTTGTTTTCGCTGGCATTGTAATTTTTGTCGCCGACAAATATCTTATTCTTGGTGTGCTGATGGTGATTATTCTTGTTATCTCTTGGGCATTTGTTCCACCTTACAAACTTATAAAATACTTGGCGACTAGCCCGCGAATTGAAAGAACTAGAGCGCGTGCTGTTAGCGTTACTGGTGGTATTTTGGCTGTCGTGCTTTTGCTCACAGCGATTGTGCCGCTACCTAATAGGTTCAGGGTTCCTGGAATTGTCGAATCTGAAAGCCACGCCATTGTAACAAGTGATGTTGGTGGTATTTTCGAAGAAATACTAGTGCCTAACGGATCAATCGTAAAAGCAGGCACGCCGCTCATTCGTTTTTCTGACTGGGAAATCGGTAACGACAAAGATGTTCTCAATGCTCAGTGGCAGCAGGTGAAGGCGACAGAACAGTGGGCCGCGAGCCAGCGGGTTAGTGACCTTGAGCCGTTACGACAGCGAAGACAAGTAATCATTAAGCAAATGGAAGAGGTCGGATACCGGGAACAAGCTTTGGTTATACGTGCAAAGAACGATGGCCTATGGGTGGCACCGGAGCTTGAAGATCGTATTGGTTCTTGGCAACATCGTGGCGATCAACTTGGGCAATTGTACGATTCAACTTCCTATCGATTTACTGCTGTAGTGCCTCAGGATGAAGCTGCTAATCTGTTTGTTGATCAGATTCAGCTAGCGGAAGTAAGATTGATTGGTAGTGAATCTGAGAATCATATAGTGAATAATTTGCAGATCATTCCTTATGAATCTCAGAAGTTGCCCTCCGCCGCACTTAGCTGGTTAGCAGGCGGCGAAGTGATTACATCTGACGCAGACAGCAGCGGCTTAACAAGTACCGAGCCGTTCTTCTTAATCTATGGTGAGTTTGACGGTGCTTTAGCATCGCAGATGAAGCATGGTCAATCCGGTAGATTACGATTAACGATGGATGCAATGCCTTTGTTGAGCCAGTTGTACCGCGAGTTGAGGCAACTGCTGCAAAAGCGTTATCAGATTTGAAAGGGCTGAAAGGTTTGGACAGCCTATCTCTGTTCTGCTTATACTGCTGAACCCCTTACACTGCGGTTCCCTGTCTCTGTATGCCAGACATTTTCACTAGGTTTTTCTTCTTCATTTGTTGTTTGACCCTCTCCACATCTTCAGTCGGCCAAGAAGCAGATACCGCTCAGTTGCTCTTTAGTGACAACAACAAGTCCATCTTTCAGATTCGTGTCATGGACAATGCTGCGAACAACAAAGCATCGACAGGGACGGGCTTCGTTCTCGTGCAAGAGGGCCCAACTGATCTAATTGCGACAAATTATCACGTTATTGCTAGCGCGATTGATGCTCCGGAAAACTATCGTGTTGAAGTGTTACTCGAAAATGAGGAACCGATGCTAGCGCGAATAGTTAACGTTGACGTTGTCAATGATCTTGCACTGCTCCAAATTGAAAAAACGGGAGCCAAGGGGCTGCCGATAGCGGAAGTAGCGCCAAAAAAAGGCGATACAGTTTATTCGATCGGGTTTCCATTCGATCTTGGTATTACCGTGATTTCTGGTACCTACAACGGGCTTGCTCCCCACAGTGTGAATGAGCGAGTTCATTTTTCTGGTTCACTGAATCCTGGCATGAGCGGTGGACCTGCTTTCAATGCCAATGGAGAAATTATAGGCGTTAATGTTTCTACGGCGGGCAATCAACTGAGCTTCCTTGTACCAGTGGAGAGTTTGAGCAAATTGCTCGCCAGTGAGCCACTAGAAAGCGTTGAGGAGTTGTCTGTTAGGTTAGTCAAACAGTTACATGGCAACGGTGGTCGGTTAGTGAGTCAATTGATGGGCGGTGACTGGGGTACAGTGGCGTTGGGCAAAGCTCATGCGCTGGGTGAAGTAACCGAGTTTTTGCGATGCTGGGGTAATTCGAAAAATACGGATGACGAGACGGACCAACAACCATATTTTGCCACCCGAAGTTGCCAGACAGATCACAACATATTCATCAATAATAGCCTTACCACCGGCAAGATAGAGCTGCAGTTCTACTGGATAGAAGCGGAGGAACTTAATCCGATACGGTTCTATAGTCATTATCAACGTGTTTTTAGTGCTTATTATCCGGCGAATCAAGGTACAGAGAAAGATCTCACCAGTTGGCTTTGTGAAGAAAATTTTGTTCAGGTGTCGAGTGAGAAGGAAGGACTCACCAAGTCTGTATTTTGCGTGCGTAGCTACAAAAAGTTCGCTGGTATCTTCGATGTCTTCTACTTACAGGGCAGCTTGGATCGAAATACGGAAGCCTACGTGACTCACTTCACGATGGCAGGTGTTCCCATGAAAGAAACGCTCGATTTTACCGAGAAATTTATGAGAAGCGCATTATGGTAGTGCTTGAGATATTGGGTAGTGGTAAAAACGCCCGGTTTGAAAGGGTTGAAGGTATGCCAGTTTCTATTGGGCGTGCTCTAAATAATGCTGTCATAGTTGATGATCCCTACGTAGACCCGCATCATTTGAGCTTGGATGACAATGAAAGCAAGGATGGCTGGGTCGCGATTGACCTGAGTTCGACAAATCATACCGTTACCAATCGCACGGTTAAAGAACATAGTCCCGCAGACGTCACGGCTGTTGAGTCCGGGGATGTGTTACAACTAGGGAAGACCCGAATTAGAGTCTATTCGGAGAACCATGCGGTTGCACCCACGCTTTCGTTGCGGGACCTCGAACATCGGTTACTCGATTTTGATGCAATTAAATGGGTCGTAGCTTTGATCGCCGCGTTACTCTGCGTGGTTTGTCTACAGATGTATCTCGCTTCGACAGTGGATGCAATTAAACCTGTTACGTATGCAACAACAGCGATTACTCTTCTTGCCTCGGTCGTGTTTGTTGGTGGTTTCTGGGGATTAATATCAAGAATTATGAAGGGGGATACCAGATTTGCACCACTGGTAAACATCACACTTGTACAAGCAATGGTAGCAATAGTGTTTACCTTGTTCCTCAATGTACTTTACTTCAATTTTCCGGGAATGGCTGGCAAGGAAACCTTTCAAAACATCGCTTCTTTGGTCTTCTTTGTCACCTACGTCTATTTGTGTCTAGTGTTGACGACAAGGTTGAATTTGCTGCCCAAAGTTGTGGTTTGTTCCGCCATAGTTATAGGAACGCTTGGATTTATGGCGATATCTGATTATTCGCAAGAAGATCAGTTTGTTTACTATCCAAAGTATGACGGAGCATTGTACACCCCTTATTTTTTAGTTAGATCAGGTGTGTCTGAAGATGATTTTAGAGCGAGTCTGCCTATGCTCTTTGATCAAAGTAGTAGGATGGTTAGCGCTGAAAAATAGGAGTATTTCTTCTTTTGTTGTTGCTAGTAGATTCGCAGCATTGAGAATGCGTTGGGAGCACTTTATCCTCTGATAATTCTTTGCGCTCTGTATCTTGCCGAGTATATCTGTGGAAAATATTCAAATATTACTCTATCCGCGTCCGTGTTAAACTTATAGAAATATAGCCAAAGAGTACTCTCAGTATTGTCCTGCTGTTTGTATGTTCTTGTGAACCAAGTAGTTATCAATATGACAGCGCCCAGCATCGATTTTCGCCGTACCAAGGTCGTCAAACCCGAACAGATTACGACGGGACTTGATGCTGTGCGGAATTACTTCTCTGGCTTGTATCACCGTGCTGATGTGCATAGTGAAAGACTTAAAGAATCTGCGGACGCAATCCATACTCAGGCAGAAAGCTATCGTGGTTATTCCGAAAGAAAGTTAAAAACAGCTTTGGCAGAAAGCCAACAGCACTTCAGACGCCAAAATCAAACTCAGGTTCAAGTTGAGTTGGCACTTGGGTTGCTAGTCGAGGCAGCGCATCGATCTCTTAGTATTAGACCTTATCCTGTTCAGGTCATGGCCGCCCTCGCGATGCAAGGGGGGAATCTCGCTGAAATGGCGACGGGCGAAGGAAAAAGTCTCACAGCCTCGTTGGTTGGTGTGATGTCGGCCTGGACAGAACGTCCGTGCCACATTCTTACAACAAATGATTATCTCGCATCGCGAGATGCCGCTGAATACCATGATTTTTATCATTTCTGTGGTGTCAGCGTCGGCTCCGTAATAGCTGAAATGGAACCGGGAAATCGACGTGAAATCTATGAGCGAGGAGTCGTATATACGACCAGTAAGGAACTACTCGCTGACTTTCTCCGTGATCGAATCAAGCTCGGCAAGCTTTATCACCCTCAACGTAGGCTATTGCGAGAGATACTTGAGCCCTACAGAAATATTGGCGAAGCGATTGTGCTACGGGGTATCGACACGGCGATAATTGATGAAGCAGATAGCGTGATGATTGACGAAGCAGTCACACCCCTGATTATTTCCAGCCAGCAAGAAAATAAGTGGCTAATTGAAGCAGCAACAGCGGCCAGTGATCTAGGCCAAAGATTTTTACTAAATTATGATTTCAAGATCGACAAGAAGTACAGAGAGGTTAATTTCACCGATGAAGGTCGGGAAAAGCTTGCGGAAATAGCATCTTTACTGCCTGAAATGTGGCGGGGTTCATCTCGGCGAGAGGAAATTGTAAAGCAGGCGATTGTTGCGAAAGAATTTTACAAAATCGATCAACAATATGTCATCGATGAAGGAAAAATTGTCATTGTTGATGAGTTCACGGGCCGATTGATGGCCAATCGCTCATGGGGTAATGGACTTCATCAGGCGGTTGAAGCGAAAGAAGGGCTTGAACTAAGTGATCCGACTGAGACACTTGCCCGACTGAGTTTTCAACGTTTTTTTCGTTTGTTCAGAAAACTGTCTGGAATGACAGGAACCGCGAAGGAGGCTGCTGACGAGTTTTGGCATATTTATCGGCTTCCAGTAATGTCCATTCCTACCCACCGACCGTTGATAAGAGACAATTACAAAGCACAATTTTTCCTCGATTCTGATTCAAAGTGGAAGGCGGTACTGGAGGAGATCAAGCTTGTTCATAGCCAGGGTCGACCAGTGTTAGTTGGGGTTAAAAGCGTAAAAGGGAGCCAGAAATTGGCTGATCTACTGCAAGAAGAGCAGCTTCAATATCGATTACTGAATGCGACGAATCACGCGGATGAGGCTTATATCATTCGCGAAGCGGGTCGTGAAGACGGCATTACTATCGCGACAAATATGGCGGGACGCGGAACCGACATCAAGCTGAGTCCCGACGTCGCAAAGCAAGGTGGCTTGCATGTTATTGTCACCGAGAGAAACGACTCCGGCCGAATTGATCGCCAGCTCGTTGGCCGATGCGCGCGTCAGGGAGACCCCGGCAGCAGTCGTATTTTCGCCAGCCTCGAAGACGATTTGATGACGCGATATGGTGCCTACCCAATGGTTAAATTGGCTAATTTCGCGTTAATCGAAGAGCCAAAATACGGCGCTCGGGCGGTGTCTGAGACGTTCAATCTAGCCCAAAAAACAGCTCAAAGATTGGCATATCGACAGAGAAAAACGGTGCTTCGAACTGATACCTGGCTCGATGAAGCGCTAATTTTCTCCGGATCTGAAGGTGGATTCTAAGTCCATTTTAATGCTCTGGGTCTATCTGAACTGATGAAGACCGACGTAAAACTGTCACCAATTCAATAATTCTACTGCAAATTTATTTGCAATCAGCTCCCTAAGAAGTTAATAATCGCCCCCCTTTTTGAAAAAAGGTGACGGAAATCAATCATTTTCGTCAGCTAGAAGTGACCTTTCCTCGAGAAAACGAGGGTGGCATTGCGATTTTTGACATTTTTTAACAGCAGTTTTTGCTGGGAAGAACCCGAATAAGTGGATAAGCGGCAAGGTAAAGAGTTCGAATTAGAGACCCTGGAGGAGAGAATTCTCCTTTCGGGGGATCCTCTATTGGACCCTATTCAAGCCCTCGGACCACAGCAGCGAGATCCCTCACTAGAAAACCTGTCCTCTCCATATGGTATTGACGCCGTCTCAATAATTGAGAAATTAGATCAAGGCGCGAGTAGTTCAAATAGCTTTTCTGATGAAAGAGGCCATTCCGATAAAGTCAGCTATGACCCTCAGGCCATGTTGGATGACTTGTTTGGCGGGATGTCAGAAGACGATTTTGACGAGGAGGCAATGCCCGCAGCAGCTGCGGAAACAACCGAGCAAGTCCTGGCCGAAGAAGATGCAGACACTGATACTACGACTAAAATTCTGGTTGCCGAGAGCCTCGAAGGAACGCTGAAGATTGCTGAAGCGGGTACCCACACTGCACCAATTGAAACAGATAGCGATGTAAAGAATATTTCAACTTATGACTATTTCGGCTACTCAGCACCACCAGCCGATCCTTCACAAACACTTGAAATTACTCAAAACAGCCCCGTTATATCCCTCGCTAGCGATCCAGTTGCAGAATCTCTGCGGATTACGCACGACCTCGTTTTGTCCAACGAGTCAGCTTCGAAAAATGTAGAAATTCTAATAGTTTCAGAAGGTTATGAACTTTCTGGTTCAGGTTCTTTCGGTTTCAATCTCGTTAACGAAGGCACTTTGAAACCCGGTAACTCACCAGGAATACTCAATCCTGCAACGTTTACGAACGCTGCCGGAGCTACGCTAGTTGTCGAAATTGGTGGTCTTACTCCTGGACCCGGAACGCCGATAGATAACGGCTACGACCAAGTCAATACATCGGCAAATACAGCCGGTTCGATCACACTGGACGGCACATTCGAAATTCAGCTCATCAACAGTTTCCTCCCAACGGTTGGGCAAACTTTTGAAATATTAACCTTCGCCAATGGCGGCTCAATCACGGGTGTGTTTACGGATGCAATCGGCCTTTATGGATTTGGCGATGGCAGTCTTTACTTTGATCTTGAAGAGTATGCGAACGGAGATGGTACTGGTGGTTTGCGCGTCATTGTTAAGGAGGTCAACGGTGATAACTTCACTTCAAGTGTTGAACCGGTAACTCTGGCAAATCAGTTCGGCAAATTCCTTTCGGATTATTTCACCGTCGATGGGTCAACAGATGAACTCAGCGGCTTTCAAATTGATATCGCAGATTTTATTACTGTCGACACCGGCAACTTCGGAATTCAGAAAGTTGGCAACCAATTGCGGTTTGTTTCTAATGGCGGTTCGGCCCATCTGAAGATCGGCAGTTTTGAGATTGGCATTACCGGTGCAGACCTTGTTGTCGTTTTGAATGATGACGGCACGCGCGCAGTCGGGACAGCCAATGGAACTTTCCAAATGGTGGGTGGCGACATGTCGGGTGTCGGCTTTGCAATGGCTACCGCGGCATCTGTTGATATTCAGCTGAATAACACGACGACTGATTACAGCGTGTCGAACCTCGAGGTCGAAGTTGGCTCCTTAATCGCAACCCTGGATGTTGGTCTGGCAGAACAAAAATTCACAGCGACAGATGTTGAAGTTACTTTGGTCAATTTCGCCACATTGACTGGTGATTTCTCCTTTCAAAAATCTGATGGCCAGATCACTGCTGTCGCTACTAATGCTGCTGCGGAACTAAGAGCAGGTAATTTTGCAATTGGCGTGAGCTCAGCAAGTCTGGCGCTTCTGCTTACCTCGAACAATAAACTTGCTCTCAGAGCAAATGGCACCGCATCGTTTATTGGGGATGTCGTTGCAAATGCGACAGCGGCTTCCGTTACAGTTGCCTTTAACGATACGGGGATCGACTTTACCGGACAGTCACTCATTGTTGATGGAAACACCGCTTTGCTTGATGTCGCGATTGGCGTGAAAGCAGTCTCGATGGTTGGCCTAGATGCGGAAATCGGAGGATTTGCGAGCTTCGGCGGTAATTTCGGCTTCGAACTAGACGGAACAGATATTAAGGTTTCTGCCAGCGATGCATATGCCCAGGCAGAAGCGGGTAACTTTAGGGCCGGAGTTACAAACGGCAGCCTGGCAATGGTACTAACTAGCTCGAATACGCTGGCGATGAGCGTTAGCGGTAGTGTGCTGTTCCAGGGAGATAATTTTGCAAATGCGACTGCGACCAGCGTTGCGGTCAAATTTAATGATACTGGTAGTGATAGAAACGAGTTTATATCTATCAATGGCGTCGACGCGACTTTGGATGCTTTGGATGGCGTCAGTAGTATCTCAATTACAGGATTACAGGCCGATATATCAGGTTTTCTGACTTTTGGCGGAAATTTTGCCTTTGAGCAAAGTGGTGCGGAAATCAGGGCAAGTGCGACTGACGTGTTTGCTCGTGTCGAAGCCGGTAGCTTCCAAGCTGGAGTCTCTGCCGGTTCTCTAGCATTAATATTGAACACCAGTAATGAAATAGCGCTCAGTGTTGTTGGCAACAATTTGATTTTCCAGGGCGGTAATTTCGCATCTGCCAGCGCCGTCAGCATTTCGGTCAATTACAACGAGACCGCAACTGACTTCAGCACCGCGTCTCAAATGATCAATATCGACGGCATTTCTGCAACTTTGAATGCTGCCCGTGGTACTGCGAGTGTATTGATCGACGATCTGTCAGTAGATATTTCCGGATTTGCAACGCTGACCGGTGATTTTGGTTTCAGTCTTGATGGCACTTCAGTGATTGGAGTCGCTGGTGATGTCAGTGTGCGAATGATCGCTGGCGGGCTTACCGTCGGACTCGATGCCGGTGCACTGGGAATGGAATTCTTCTCCGACAATACGATGGTCGTTGAAGCAAATGGCACGCTGTTTATCACTGGCGGCAATTTCGCCAGCGCAAGTGCCAGCAAAGTGCTTCTGCAATACAACGATACAGGGTTAGATTACACCGGGATTGCACTCGCGGTTGATAGTCTCGATTACCTCTTTGAAGACATGCCGGCTTCATCTGACCTGACCGCTGTTTCAGTGACTGGGTTCGAGGCAGAATTTGCGGATTTCATCAGCTTGAGTGGAAACTTCAGTTTTAGCCTCACCGCTGGCGAAATATTTGTGGTCGCCAATGATGTCTCGGCGTTGGTCGTTGCAGGTTCGTTTAGTGCAGGCGTTAATAATGGCGAACTTGGCCTAATTTCTAAGGCCGATGGTACCCAAGCGCTGGAAGCATCGGGCAGTCTCTTTGTGGCGGGGGGTGACTTCGCGCAAGTCAGGGCTGATCTAGTCGCTGTTCACTTCAACACAACAAATGTTACTTATACTGGCACGACGATTCGGGCCGGTGAATTGAGTTATACCTATTCTGATCTTGCGGCAGCAACGAACCTGCAAGTTGTTTCGATCACAGGGTTACAGGGCAACATAGGCGAGTTCATCACTTTCGGTGGTAATTTTGCATTCGAACGAATCATCGGTGGTGGTGGCGCGCAAGTACGTGCTGTTGCAGATAGCGCTTATGCCTTCATGCAAGCGGGTGACGTAAGAGTCGGTGTCGAAAATGGCAGTTTTGCCCTGATTTTGAACACTGATGATACAAAAGCGCTGCAGGCGAGCGGTGCACTGTTATTAGAAGGCGGAGAATTCGCTTCCGCAACAGCGACCGACATTACGGTTAACCTAAACGATTCGGCGACTGACTATAGTGCTGCTCCCGTCACGCTGACAATCGATGGCATTAGCGCTGATCTTGCAAGTGCACTGAATACAGAAAGCATTGCAATATCTGGATTAGCGGTCGAATTTGCGGGCGTCTTTAATCTCACTGGTAATTTTGCATTCTCAAGATCAGGCACCTTCCCTAACAGTGTCATTGAAGTTGCGGCTAGCGAGGTAACAGCCGCGGTCGTTGCCGGTGGATTTTCTGCAGGTGTTCAGAACGGAACGCTAGCGCTGATCTTGAATGATGACAACACTGCAGCATTAACAGCAACGGGTGGTTTGTTCTTCCAAGGCGGAGGCTTTGCCAGTGCAAGTGCTTCGGTAATTGAAGTGAATTTCAATACCACAGCTGTAGATTATGAAGCAACACCGAATACCATCACGGTTGCTGGCATTAGTGAAGATGTTGTTGCTGGACTTGGTGTTAGCAGTGTGACGATTACGGGTCTAGACGTACAAGTTGGTGATTTCGTGACACTCACTGGCAACTTCGGCTTTAGTTTAGATTCAAACGGTCGGGTACTTGCAATTGCGGAGCAAGCCGGTGCAAGCCTTACAGCTGGAGATTTTGCAATCGGCTTCAATAATGGCGCGTTGGGATTGGTACTAAACACTGACGGTACCAAAGTCATTCAGGCGAGCGGTGCCTTCTTCCTCACCGGCGGTGATTTCGCAGACATTCAAGCGACGAGTATCGAGCTCAGTTATAACGACACTGGAATCGCTTATACGGGTGTTGCGCTCGCAATTGATGATCTGAACTATACGTTTACTAATATCGAAGCGATAGATTTACAAAGAGTCACAGTGACTGGGTTTAGTGCTGAGTTTGGCGGCTTTGTTAGTTTGTCAGGTAATTTGTTCTTTGAACGCACTGTGACAGGAACTGACGCAAAGATTATTGTTGCGGGTACCGATGTCAACGCTTTCGTGGGTGCTGGTGCAGGTACTGCAGACGCAACAGGTGTGTCAATTAGTAATGTGAATCTAGCACTTGTGATCTACCAAGATGGTGTAACAAGTACTTCTGCTCTGTCGGCAAGCGGTGATGCGAGCCTAGTTGGAATCACTGATTTGATACTCGATGGGCAATTGCACGTTCGGGTTAATCAAACCAATGGTTTGGTCAATGAAGTCGTTCAATTTGGCGATCAGGAAATCGCGATACTGTTTGAGGCTGGTGAAGAAACCTTGATTCAAGCAAGTGGTAGCGTGAACGTTGAGGTAGCAGACTTCCTAGCATTCAGTGGTAATTTTGCTTTCGAGAAAACTGAAGTCGTTACCGGTACTGTTAGCGAAACGGTTATCCGGGTTGCTGCAACTCAGGTTGCTGCTTTTCTAGGCACAGGTAGAAGAACGCTAGACGCCACTGGCGTTGAAATTTCTGATGGTACTTTTGGTTTGGTCATTAATAAATCAATTGATTCGGTTGCAGTGGCGGGCACTGCCGTAGCCAGTAGTTACGCGCTGACCGCGTCAGGTACTGCTTCACTAGTTGGCGTTGATGAGCTAACGCTGAGCGGTTCGCTCATGGCGCGACTCAATAATACTGGTGGTGCTGTCAACCAGACAATTTCAACACTGGGTGGTGATGTTGATATTATTTTCAATGAAGAAGAAGGGAACCTACAAAAACTAGAAGGTTCGATTGAACTCGATATCGCGGGCTTCGTTGGGCTGGATGGTGAGTTTAGCTTTGAAAAGAGTGATGTAATTACAGGGTCCGTTACCGAAACAACGATCAGTGTCGCTGCTACCAACGTGAATGCTTTTGTCGGTGCAGATCGTGGAACCGCTGATGCCGCTGGCGTTGAGATAAATAATGGTGAACTCGGCTTATTGCTTTATCAGACGCTTGATTCCGCTGCTGTTGAAGGATCTTCCGCCTCAGGTACATATGCCGTAAGCGTGTCAGGTGACGCTGCATTATTAGGCGTACCAAACGTCACAGCATCTGGTAGTCTCGAGGTTCTTGTCAATAATACTGGCGGTGCGATTTCTGAAACCTTGACCACACCGGGTGGTACCGTTTCAGTTGAATTTACTGCAGAGCAGGGTAACTACCAGCGTGTAGAAGGTAGTGTTCAATTAGCGATTGCGGGTTTTGTATCCCTTTCCGGTGAATATAGCTTTGATAAAACAGATGCAGTAACCCCAGGTGTGGGTGGCACAAGTTCTCCCGTATTAGCCAATCTGTTGTTTGACGGTGGCAGTGCCACAGTATCAGACGAGCTTTATCAGCAGCTAAGAAATGAACTCGCAACAGAGCAGTCGCGTCTTAGAGCGAATGGAGAGATTCTTACTTCTGTAGAATTCACTGTAGGCGCGGCGGCATTCAATGAGAAGCACGTAGATCTTGATAATGATCTGATTACGTTTACCGGCGAACATGGCTTTGCTGATGGTCAGAAAATCACATATTCAGATGGTGCTGGCGCTGCGATCGGCGGATTAACCGATGGCGTTGCATATTTTGTGAATGTCATTGAACCGAACACCTTGAGCATATCCCTCACTCAAGGTGGTGCTGCCATCGACCTTGCTTCTGACGGAACCGGTCTACAACAGCTAATCCCGGTTTTTGATTTTGATACTGAGAACACGCTACTCGTAGATATAGATGCGAATCAAATCAATTTTGTTGCGGCACACGGGTTTAGTGCTGGAGATCAAGTAAGGTACGCAACAGCAGCGAACGCTGAAGCGATTCAAGGTTTGTCCGATGGAGATAGCTATTTTGTATTATTGACCGACGTAGACACGATCCAATTGTCTCTCACTGACGGCGGCCCAGCTGTTGAGCTGACAGGTGAAGGTAGCGGTGATCATAGTCTTGACCTCGTCACTAGTTTTGACAGTAGTAACGACATCGTGATCTCAATAACCGAAGACACGATAGCTTTTGGTGCTGCACACGGATTTAGCGAGAACGATCGCCTTCTCTACAGTGTCAGCGGTGGTACAGCAATAGGTGGGTTGACTGACCAGACCGTTTACGATGTGATCGTAAAAGACAATAAGACTATACAGCTGACCAATAGCAGTACTGGACCGCCGATCGACCTCACCTCGGATGGTACCGGCACGCATAATCTTGCGATGGTACTGACCCTGGAAGTCGGCAGTGTACCTGTAGTCGACACCGTAGCTGAAACACTGACATTCCGCGATAAGCATTACCTGACAACCGAAGATACAGTCATCTACCAGGTCATTGACGGTAGTAAGATTGGTAATCTCACCAAATCCTCCGGCATCTATTACGTCATCGTTGTTGATGATAATACGATCCAATTGGCATCAACCAAAATACTCGCTCGATTTGGCGAAGACATTAACCTCCTGAACAAAGGTAGCGGCCAGCAAAGCCTCTACAAATCAACAGACACATTCCTGAACGAAACCAGCATTACTGATATTACAGCCAATGTGATCAACCTCAATGTCGATCATGGCTTGAATGAATTTCAGCAAGTTGTGCTGGATGTTAACGCTGGTACAAACCCTTTTGTTGGTCTAATTGCAGACAACACTTACTGGGTTCATCGTGTTGATAATGACAGCGTTCAACTCGCTGAGAGTCGGGACGATCTGATCGCGGGCAATTATCTCACGATAAGTCTTGATGGAGCCGCCGCTGCGACTTGGCGTTTCAGAGCCATTATTAATTTTGGCACTCAGGAAGCATCTACGGCGATAGACACGGCAGCTCACACAATCAGTTTTCCATCTGATCATGGTTTTGTCGCTGGCGAAGAAGTTCTATACCAGCTCGGCACTGACCCAGCTAACCTTGCCGTTGCTGGTTTGACTGACGGCAATACTTATTTTGTTGTCGCGGTTGATGCAGATACCTTCCAGCTATCCGCAACGAGCGGCGGTGCCGCAATTGATCTCACATCTGCAGGTCTTGGCAGTCAGATATTTACTTCTCAGGTTGGTCTGGATTTCTCGGCGACAAATACAGTTCACGTAGATACCCAGCTAAACCGGATTCTCTTCGATGCTAATCATGGATTAGCCGATGGAGATCAGGTGACTTATGGTTCGCAATTCAATGCGGGCGATGAAGCGATTGGCGGGCTCGTTAGTGGCAACCAGTATTTTGTTCGTTTTGTTGATGCGCAAACGATAGAGCTTAGTATTTCGTCTGGCAGCACTGCTATCAGTTTGACCAGCGCGGGCGTCGGTGAACACCAGTTTGCTTACAGCACTGTCGATTTTAGTAGTGAAGGTACGATCGCTGTAGACACAGAATCTGATGTCATTAACTTCGCTGGCGCTGATCAGATAGCTGATGGCGCTGAAGTCACGTATGAAATTGGTTCAGGAACTGCGATCGGCGGTTTGACAAGTGGTACTGCGTACTTTGTTAAAGCTGTTGGAGCTGGCAGTCTTCAGTTAAGTGAAAACGCTGGTGGCGTCGCTATTGACCTGACTAGCGATGGGGTAGGGCAGCATCAGTTGGTCCTTGCGGGTGTTGAGTTTGACGCCGATGATACCCTTGCTCAGGAAAGACAAGATAACTTAATCGTACTTGCAGATCGGTTAAGCCACGATCTTGGCATTACTGTAACTCTCAATGCGGGGGCTGTAACCAGCACAACAAATCCGGCTGTCTTAGAAACAGCTCAGCAAACGACTGATTCAAGAAATGGGTCCTTTAGTGCTGTAACGGCAACCTTCACAACGGCAGCCCAAACGGAAACAACCATCACGGTAGCGGCGACCAGCGTTGCAATCTTCCTAGGCGCCAATGAAGGTACTGCAAGCGAAGTTGGCATTAAGGTTTCTGGTGCAGAACTCGGACTGCTGATCTTTAAGACGATAGACCATACCGCACTATCAGGTTCGGCAGCGGCCAGTACCTACGCTTTGACTGCGAGTGGTGCGGTAGCACTTGTTGGCGTGCCTAGTCTTGTTTTAAGTGGAACACTCTCAGCGAGAATGAACACAACTGGCGGAACTGTTAACCGAACGTTAACGACACCGGGTGGCACAGTTGATGTTGTGTTCGATGCAGGTGAAGAGAATCTTCAATCCTTCGCTGGCAAAAATCTGACTTTAGATATCGCTGGTTTTGTGACTATTACAGGTGATATTGGTTTCGAAAGTACTGGCCTCAGTCCTAACACAGTCATTCAGATTGCCGGCGAAAATATTGCTGCATCACTTAACGCGGGTGGTTTCAGTGTAGGTGTAAACAACGGCATGCTTGCGTTGATATTAAATGAAGATCAAACCTTCGCTTTGAATGCGAGTGGGTCTTTCTTCTTCACCGGTGGTGATTTCGCCAACGCTACTGCCTCCACTGTATCTGTTGCTTACAATGACACAACGACAGACTACAGCGTAACGCCTCTGGTGATTAGTATTGATGGCGTCACTGCAACTGTAGATGCAGGGCTTAATACTTCCTCTTTATCTGTTGTCGGTCTCGCCATAGACATTGCGGGATTCGTATCATTCGGTGGTAACTTTGGCTTCCGTATCACGGGTGCAGATATTGAAGTTGCAGCCAGTGATGTCTTTGCTCAGCTAGAAGCTGGCGATTTTAAAGTCGGTGTAGTTAACGGCAACCTGGCGATGTTGCTGGCAGCAGATGGTTCTACCGCCTTAACCGCATCTGGTAGTTTCTTCTTTGAAGGCGGCGACTTTGCTAACGCGACCGCCACGCTGGTGACAGTTAACCTTAACGATTCCGCAACAGATTATGCTGCAACTCCGCTGACCATCGTGATCGATGGTGTTAGTGCCGAGTTGAACGCTGGCCTTAATGTTCAAAGCGTTTCAGTTGTCGGCCTGGCAGTTGATATCGCAGGCTTCGTTTCAATCGGTGGTAACTTTGGATTTAGAATTACTGGT
>JBLHWY010000049.1:0-37259 GCA_047629195.1 Candidatus Azotimanducaceae bacterium | reverse complement strand
ATTAAGCACCCGGGCATTCGTAACTATACTTCCGCGTAACCAAACAATCCCCTTGACTTGATCACATCAGCGACAGCAACGAGATATTCATCGGGCGATCACACGCTATCGAAAAATAAAAACTTCAGGGACCGTAATCCACCTGCCGATCCCAATTAGCCAAAAAATTATGCAGCGCCTACCGCGGCTTTACCTGAAACTAAGGATCAAACTTGTGACGGAAATTTATTTGGAAGCAAGCGGAACAGCGCGGGCTGACTACGAGATAAAGAAAAGCCGCTTTATTGCCCAGGCACTACCATCGAATACCCGGGAAGAGGCATTATTATTCCTTGATCTGCAACGCGATGCCTTACCTGATGCTCGTCATCACTGCTGGGCGTATTTGCTAGGTAACCCGACCAACCCAACGGGTGCAGCTTTTAACGATGACGGAGAACCCAGCGGCACAGCCGGCAAACCAATATTAAGCACGCTCCAATATGCAGGCGTAAGCAACGTTATGGTGGTGGTTACACGTTATTTTGGTGGCATTAAATTAGGTGCTGGCGGCCTAACCCGAGCCTACGGTGCAGCGGCCAGGGCACTGCTTGCCGTGCTACCAACAGTGACTCATATTGAATTTGCGACGGTAACGATGGCGCTGGATTTTGGTCACGAGGCAGCGTTACGTCGTTGGCTAGAAGCGCACAGCGGGAAAATTAAAACGATTAAGTACCAGCAGGACATAAAAGTCCAATTGCTAATTCCAAAGGAACATCGAACTGAATTTGACCAGTTTGCCGCGATGATAAAGCTAATAATCACTGAATAAAATAAAGTGGTTTAGGCAGAAAAGGTTTAAGAAGCAGGAATCAGGTTGCCCTGGTCGTCCACGCTGAGTCTCCCAGTCTTGACCACGCCTCGCTCAACACTGGCATGTACCAAATCATACCGATCACCATTTGCGCCGATCAACTGATTTTTGATGCCAGCTTGTTTACCAATCTCGGCACTCGCAAGTAGATGTTTTGGTTCGCCATGGACAGGGATGAGGGTTTTCGGGCTGGTCCATTCAAATAGTTTCAGTAGTTCAGGCTGCCCGCCATGACCAGAGCCGTGCAAAGGCAGATTGCTCGTTTCACCCTGCCATACCTGTACATCCATTTTAGAAAAATGTTTGAGTAATAACTCGATGCTTCTCTCGTTTCCGGGAATAGTTTTCGATGACAATATAACTTGATCATTGGCGGATAAATTTAGGTCTCTCTGTTGATCCAACGCCAATTTGTGCAGCGCAGAGCCTTGTTGGCCCTGGCTACCCGTGGCAATAACCATCACTTCTTCTGGAGGCAAATATCCAAGTTCGGCGCAATCGATGACGGAGAAGTCCTCACTAAGATATCCAGCTTCCTTTGCCGCACGGTGCATAACATCGAGGGAGTAGCCCATCAGCCCGAGATATCGGTTGGTTTGTTTGGCAATTCGGCCAAGGGTCTGTAAGCGGGCAATATTGCTCGCAAAGCAGCTTACGATGACGCGACCAGGCGCATCTTTTATAACCTCAAGTAGCCCCTCATGCACAACCGCCTCAGAGATAGCCCAGTTGGGCTCCAGTGCATTAGTTGAATCTGAGACGACAGCATCCAACTCACCCAGGTTGGTATACAGGTCAGCAGTTGCCGGCACACCAATAACGGGGTCAGGGTCAATTTTCCAATCCGCGGTATGAAATACCCTGGCCGCAGGCGTTGAGATAACAAGACCGAGGGTTTCCGGCGTCGAGTGTGTCATTGCAACTGGCGTAATTGAAAACGCACCAAGTTTGAATGTGCTGTGGGGGTCTATCGTTGTCACCGGTGCGGGACAACGTGCACGCGCAAATTTGCTGATGAGGACCTGGTGCGTAAAAGGGGACGCGTAGATAGGACATTCAATTTGAGACCAAAGATACGGTAGAGCGCCTATGTGATCTTCGTGGGCGTGTGTGACCACGATGCCAACGATCTGTTGCTTAATCGTTTTGACAAACTCAATATCGGCCATAACGACCCTCGAGTGGTTTAAGCCATTCTCATCTATCTGATCCTCAAAGCTGATGCCGCAATCGACCATTAGCCATTGTCCGTCATGGCCATAAAGGTTGAGGTTCATGCCGATTTCGCCGGTACCGCCGAGCGGTAACAGCCACATATCGTCGCGGCTTGGTTGTTCTAAATGTTTCATACTAAATGTTTTTAATTAATTGGTGGCGTGTTGTGGGGGATAAACTTATTGATGATAAGTTTATCGGTGAGAAATAGGAATTGTACTCGATTATTTAGAAATTTTTGCAAGGCAAAAAAATCGATACGAACCCCGAGTAAGATAAACGGCTTGTATTGTACTTATTATCAGAGCTTACCTGCACTAGTCAAAATCTTGTGAGGAGATGTGAAAAATAAACCACGACATCCAGAGCAAGCCATGTCTATCTATTCCGTCAGATTTGCTCACGCTAAAACTGAATCAGATGAACTTTCGTCAATACAGGCACTCTCTTAGCACCCGCTCCAGCATTCGACTAACAACAACGCGTGTAAGTTTCTCTCAAGCCTCACAGCATACACAGCCGCGCTTATCTCCTTTGAGATGAACTAGACGATGTTGAGGTTTGTGCCACCTGTCAGGGTGTTTGTGCAGCGATACCCAATGTACGCTTAATAACCGTAGGACCAGTAACATCACCAATACCGACACAAGCTGCTGCCCCAGATTTCTTATCTAAGAATTATTTGTATTGATACTTTCGAAACTTAGAGAAAATGTGGTCTAAATTACCTATCCTTCAAACTCACAGTTTTCCAGAGGTGATAACGCGATTTCAGCGATCAAGCCGCGATATTACTTCTATGAGGCGGCTTCATGTGTAGGAGCTGAGAGCATCAGAATTGTAACTAGCAACCTGGAAATGACGAACAACTCGCAGTCATCGGCGGTTTTGCTCTCGGTTTCTGGGGAGTAGAACGATCAACTACAGATATGGATTTCAGGCTCTCGTGTTGGCAAGGGTTGGCGAGAAAAAGGCAGTAGATTGGATTCTGCTGAAATCTTACTTTGAATTATTTGAACGACTTGATTTACTCCAAGAACTTAGCGCACTCGCTGATACCCCTATATGAAAACGTTTAGCGAAGACGACATCGATGCGACATCTACGCGCAGGCATAGTAAGCACGTACCTTAGCGGTAAATAGGCCTCGAACAATCCATGTTAAACCGTTCCTCACCGTCCCAATCGCAATTACCACCGATACACTCAGCAAGCTTATTGGCGAAGCGATTGGTTTTATGATCAAACACTTTGAACCAACCGCCATCGTCCCAAAGAGTAGTCGCGATGCCTTTCTTTGATGCATATTCTTTATTAAATTTGGAGTACCACAAACGGATGTTATTACAGTTCATTACCCTCTCTTTCTTCTTATCGCCGTTCCAGCCGACACCCCACTCCCCGATAAAGATGGGCATATTATGACCGATACTTTTCGACCATTTCTGCATCGTTTCCATAGGGCCACTAATATTTTCATCTGTCCATTTATCAGCATAATCACCTTGGTTATTTCCGCTGAATTTCCAAGGGTCGTAGTGATGGAAAGTGGCCATTAAGTAGCTATCTTGACCGCTACCTACTTGGTCCAGGTTTGGCCACGTTTTTGCCATTTCACCAGCCGCAAACCACTGGTTACCACCTATCGCTATTAGTCGATTTTTATCATTAACCCGAATATTCTTGTACGCTAGCTCACTCATATAACGTAAATTTTCTGGCAGCATTGGATCCTCGTTCATTAAATGCGGTTCATTCAATAATTCAAAAATTAAGCGATGGTCACGTTCTTTGAATATGTCACTAATGTCACCCCAAAGCTGCTCAAGGACGGCGGCTCTATTTTCATCTTTGAGTCTTTTTTCGTGGTGCGCATTGAGCACCACATACATTCCAGGTTTACTCAAGGCGTAATCAATCACTTCTTTCAAGACCTTTAAACGATCGCCGTTGCGATACACAGAACCTGTATCCGGGTTTGCCATATAGACTTTGGCAATATCTTTTTCTGTCCACGTCACAGGGATACGTATGTTCCGAAAGCCAAGTTGATAATAAGCGTCGATTTTAGGAGCGGCTTCCGCCATTATCGGTGGGTGTTGATCGCTTTCGAACATCTGACCAAGATTTACACCCTTTCCCATTTGGGCAACCGCGTCTAGAGCCGTAATGCTATTGCAATTATCAGGGCAGACCCTAGGTGGGTCTCGTTCTACTGTGCTTTTAGCACAACCCAATAACATCAGTAATGTAAGCGCAAAGGTGATATGCAAATTCATCATGACTCTCATTCCCAATTCATTTTAGAAGGCAAAAACCAAACTGATTGCCCAACCTCAAGCAGTAGCTCGCCGACCACAAAGTTATGCAGTTTATGTCAGAACTAAGTACAAATAACCCTTACCATCGTTAAGCTCAGTTGGATATCGTGCCTTTGGTGAAAGTACCAAGCCTTAACAATATGCGCCTTAACCTATTATAAGCACTCAGCACCTTAGCCAAGTCGTCCATATCTATTGCGCCAGTTTAACCCGCGCTACACAGCACTGGCTTCAATCCCTAGAGATGACCTACTTCATGTTGAGGTTGCTGACACCTACGGCAGGAATTCTTGTTGGGGCGGAACACGCGTGTCTGTCAGCCGGCCTTTTTTTTCAGCGCCGCCAACACCCTAGGCGGACTACAAGGTAGATCAGATATCTTTACGCCTATCGCATGACCTACGGCACACGCTACTGCGGCCAATGGCGGAATAATTGGCGATTCACCAACGCCTCGAACGCCAAAAGGATGCATGTCGTTGGGTACTTCTACCATTATCGTTTCAATCCACGGCAGATCCGACGCCAGCGGGATCCGATAATCCAAGAAACCCGGATTTTCCAGTTGTCCTTCTGCATCAAAGATGTATTCTTCATTCAAGGCCCAACCAATACCTTGGACTGCGCCACCCTGCATTTGCCCTTCTACTGCATCAAGATGTATTGCAGTGCCTACATCTTGTATCGCGGTATACCGAAGCAGCGTCACTGCGCCGGTGTCAGCATCTACTTCAACATCGCAAATGTGAACAGCAAAACTTGGCCCTACACCCGGCACAGCATTCAGCGTACTCCCGCCAACAATGGGTCCAGTGCTGGCGTTGGCAGCTTTACAGATTTGCTTTGCACTAAGGAATTCATGCGTCATCTTGTTGTGAGCACTGCCATCTCGCCACTCAATCTGATCTGGAGTCACATTCCAACCGGACGCTGCCTGCATTTTCATTTGTTCAATCGCATCAATGCAGGCTTCGGCGACAGCTTGTCCTGTTGCATTGATCGTTCGACTGCCACCGCTCATGCCAGTAAAACCAATGGACTCGGTATCCGCCACCGTTGACGAAATATGCTCGAGCGGAATCTGAAGTTGTTCAGCTGCGATCATTGCCAACGACGTTCTAGTGCCGGATAAGTCAGCCGAGCCAGACGCAATGGAAGCAGTGCCGTCAGCATTCATATGGACTGACGCACTGGAAGTGCCGGCGCCATTTCGCCAGAACCCGGCGGCGATTGCTCGCCCCTGGCTAGGTCCTAACGGAGACTTATAGTGTTGCGAATCACGCGCGGCATTCAAGCATTCTTCAAAGCCAATATCACGGAAAGTGCCGACAAGGGTCGTACTCCCTTTCTTCACCGCATTCTTCAGGCGCAACTCAATAGGATCTATACCGAGTTTCTCACTCAGATCATTAAGGACACTTTCAGCAGCAAACGCAGCCTGAGGAGCGCCAGGACCACGATAAGCACGCACCTTCGCTTTATTAAGCACGACACTCAGACCTTCAATTTTAATGTTGGGTACATCATAGCCTGAAAATATCGATCGAATCCCACCTGCAGTAGGCGCAGCGGGAAAAGCCCCTGACTCATAAATCAACTTTGCTTGCATAGCAGTGATTGTCCCGTCACGCATTGCACCAATGCGCACATGCGTTTTTGTACCCGCACCGGGTCCAGCACACTGAAGTGTCTCTGCTCTGGTCATGCACATTTTGACGGGGCGGCCAGATTTTTTAGACAGCATGTAGGCGATAGCTTCTTGGTAGACCGCAGTCTTCCCCCCGAATGCACCTCCAACTTCTGTCGGTATAACCTTGATGTCGGATTGCCCGCAACCAACCATCTTCGCGACCGAATCTCGCAAAGGGAAATGACCTTGCGTTGTACTCCACAGCGTAGACTGCCCACCATCACAGTAATCGGCGAGGCAAGTTGGCGGCTCTATATAACCCTGATGGACAGTGGGTGTGGTAAATTCTCTTTCTACGATCACCTCTGCCGCTGCGAATGCGATGTCGACATCACCGCGCTCCTCGAATGCCTGCTCATAAACATTTGCGGAATATCCATTATACCGACCTGCACCATTGTCCGCTCCCAAATGACGATGTAACACGCTCGCGCCGGGTTTGAGCGCATCATCCAGTGTCATAACCATCGGCAGCACTTCATATTTAACGCTAATCAGTGCACAGGCTCTTTCTGCAATCGCTCTTGTTTGTGCGGCGACGGCAGCTACCGCATGCCCCCTATAAAGCACCTTCTCTATTGCTAGATTGTCTCGCGCAATATCTCCAATGCCACCGGGGTTTAGTGGGCTAAAATCCTCAGCCGTGACCACCGCGAATACCCCCGGCAAGTCTTGAGCCGCTTGAGTGTCTATCTCCAGAATATTGGCATGTGTCTGATCACTTCTCAGTGTCATGCCATGAATCATCCCTGGCAAACTATAATCTGCACCAAATCGCGCTTTTCCCAACACTTTCTCTATGGAATCGACCCTCAGAGGCCGTTGGCCGATCACTCGATAGTTTGACTTTTTCATTCTGAACTCCCTGTATGCATGCCGAAAGGATATCAGACTGCCAGTTCAAATATCAGCTTACACACATCGCTAGATTGACGACGCCGAAAAGAACCCAACACGGCTATCGAGAATTTTACCTGTTGGTCTAATTCGCTGAAATTCGGTGCACTGTCGGTGGTGGCGTGTAAGTCGCTTGAGTTTTTTATCTCGACCGATTTATCCTGACATAACACTCAATATTATCTATATATTTCAATTGGACAGCGTTATTATACTGGATATAAATACAGCCTTCTAGGTTCTCCAAATGTCCATTCTGCCCACCGTTAATCCCCTCGAATTGCCACAAGATCAGGCAATCCTCGAACATCAAATCCTCACACTCGCGGGGCAGCTAAACGCTACTGAATATCACTTGTTGAAGCGACTGGATGCCTTCGATGAATGTGGCGGTTGGCATGGCGATGGCATAAAGAGCTTTAGTCACTGGCTGAATTGGAAAATTGGCATGGGCAATGTCATGGCGCGAGAGAAAGTTCGGGTGGCCAAAGCGTTACGTGATTTGCCCTTGATTGATGCCGCATTTGCGGAAGGTGTACTCAGCTATACCAAAGTTCGAGCAATGTCACGTATCGCCACAACTGCTAACGAATCGTTCCTGTTGCAGATTGCCGAGTATGGCACCGCCCAGCAGCTCGAGCGTCTCGTGCGAAAATTTTGTTCACTCAATCAGCAAGAACTGGACAGCTCCGAAGAAATAGGCGAGCGCCAAATTCCAACCTGTGACTGGTTTGAGGATGATCAGGATATGGTGACATTCAAAATAAAATTAGCTGCCGAGGATGCACTTAACGTCATCCATACGATCGATCGAATTGCCGATCAATTATATGAACCAGAGCCAGTCCCAGAAAAAAAGACAGAAACAGACAAAAATGTTTCCGCGGAAACATTTTCTGAGCCAGGGTTTAAGCATGACGGGTTTAATCAGCAAGGATTCGAAAACGAGGAAAAAGCGACTCGAAGTGAGTGCCGAGCGAGGGCATTTGCCCTGCTTGCCGAACAAACCTCAGCAGGCAACGAACTCTTGCTGCACCTACAGGCAAACCCAGAGAATATCGACTACAAAATCAACGGTGGCCCTACCGGTTATACCGACAACAATCTCTCTGTGTCGCCAAAAACGCTGCGTCGCATGACCTGCGACTGCAAAGTGACCACCGCTTTTGAGGACAGCAATGGTCATATCCTCGATATCGGCCGCAAAAGCCGAGTCATTCCCACCAAACTTGGCCGCGTGATTAAACAGCGTGACCAAGGTTGTCGTTTCCCCGGTTGCTGCCAGACCAAGTTGACAGATATTCATCACATTCAGCGCTGGATCGATGGCGGCGAAACAACTCTCGACAATCTGGTAACCCTCTGCGGTAAGCATCATACACAACTTCACCAGGGCAAATACCAGATTCATCGGTGCATACAGAAAGGTCAGGACATCAAGACGTTGAGTTTTATTAACTCAACCAACCAGGTCATCCCGGTCAGTTTCTACCAGAACTCGAAGTCATCGCTGCCCATTACCACCAAACCAGTGGTGAGCAAATGGCAGGGGGACGAACTCGATATTGATTATGCACTGCAGGTGCTGGATGAGCTTAAACAAGCACCATTCTATTCCGGCTCTATTTATTCCTAAGGTTAACCGAGGTTACAGTCAGCTATTATCAAAAGGGTAGTATCTTTTGTATCATGGATTGTTGTTTTAGATACGCAAAAACGTTCTCTTTACGGCAGTGGGCGAAGCTAATGCTGCCTTGGCACGTTATGACGGTCTCTTGATGGGTATGGTCAATCCAGCAGTTATGCTATCCCCTCTTACCAATCAGGACGGTAATGGCAGAATAGGACTCCTGCTTATTTCGCTCATTTTGTTTAGCAAGCAACGGCTCGCGAGCCTCATGTTCTATTTGTCCGCGTATCTGGAATCGCACCGAGATGAGTATTACGCTCGCCTGCGCGCAATTCCTGAACGAGGAGACTGAACGGGCTGGAGGTGTAAGCATGGTTGTGCCGCAACTTAACTGACCCTACGCTTACCCACGAGAGCAAGCGGGCATTTGTTGCCGCCTGGATTGATCACCTCACTAGGTATGAAAACATGGACCTAGGCAGAATAAATCAGAGGAAAATTGAAATTCGCAACCTCCTCGAAAACAGGCTTAACCTGCTTCGTCTGGAAGCGGCAAGCGACGCTTATCAGGAATGCTTATTCGGTGACAATGCTAAAGATAGGATTGGCGTTGCCGCGCTTAGCCGAGACTATGATGATTCAAAAGAAGAATTTGAATGCGCCGTTTGGCTAGGCCAACAAGCAGATAGAGGTCGCATAGATTTTTGGGTGCGCAATCTTGTTAGGCGTGAAGTTTCATCCTTCTCGTTACAAAAGTCTGATGAGGAATTCTATCCTAACTTTGTTTGCAAATTACCAACTGATGGTCCGATTTTAGTCGTCGAATACAAAGGTCGGGATAAATGGAATACACCTAAGGTCGAAATGGATCGCAAATTCGATGATTTATGGGTTAATGGTGTCAGAGTAAAGCAAGCTTTATTCTGACACCATCATGTTGCTAACGACCTTGCTTAGAATCCAGCCAAGGTCGCATATCGGTCACGGTGAAACGATCTGTTACCGAAAGCAGTCTCTAGCGTACGTGCACGCTTTAGATACAAACCTGCGTCGAACTCATCAGTCATGCCAATACCCCCGTGTATCTGGATGAGCTGATTAGACATTTCATAGAGAAACTCGCCGACTCGGCATTTGGACAATGAAGCCATCTGCTCGATATTGTCATCGTCATCGATGGCTTGAAGTGCTGCCTCGGTGCAAGAACGTGCCATCTCCATTTGACCAAACAATCCTGCGGCCCTATGTCCTAGCGCCTGGAATGAACCGATCACTTGACCAAATTGTTCTCTGGTCTTCAAGTACTCAAGAGTCATATCAAATGCCTGAGATGAGGTACCCAGCATTTCCGCGCCAATGCCAGCTCTGGCACGATCAAGGGTCGCTTCGAGCACAGAATAACCGCCATCTACAGTACCAAGAACAGCATCTGCAACGACTTCAACGCCATCAAACTCAAGATTAGCGTAACCACGACTATCGACGGTTTTGACCTGGTTTCGGCTTAGACCACTTGCATCTGCATCTACTAGAAACAGAGTAATGCCATCGGTATCACCGGCTGCACCACTGGTTCTGGCGACAACAACAAATGTTGTTGCGGACATGCCTTCGTGTACGAAGGTTTTTGTGCCCGTGAGCTTATAGCCCCCACCACTCTTCTCGGCTTTTAAAACTGTATTCTTCGGAGCGTGCCTGGGACCTTCTTCCAAGGCCAATGTTAATATCTTACTGCCATCAACAATGCCTGGCAGGGTGTTTTGCTTTTGTTCTTCATTGCCACCCAATAGTATCGCTGAGGCCCCAACAAGTGCAGACGCAAACAACGGTGAAGCTGTCAGTTGGCGGCCAACTTCCTCAAGTACAACGCCAAAGGTGAGAAAACCCAGACCCGAGCCACCATATTGTTCAGGTACGATAATTCCAGTCCAGCCCATTTCAACCATAGCGTCCCAAGTAGACGGAACGAAGGCTGCCTCAATTCCGCTGTCTCTCATTTTGCGGAACGCACCCACTGGCGCCTGCTCCGTGGTCCAAGACTTCGCTTGATCGCGAATCATTGATTGTTCTTCTGTTAATGCTGCCATTTTATAATCTCCCTACCCTTGTTGTGTCGTCTCTGGAAGACCTAGAATGTTTTTAGAAATGATGTTGTTTTGAACCTCATGGGAACCACCGTAGATAGAAATCGCCTTACCCCATAGCCACTCACGAACATTGTTCAGCTCGTCTTCGGCAAAGTTGCTCCCTTCCCATCCAACGCCTTGGGTGCCCATAAACTCCATGGTTAGCTCGTTCTTAGTCTGGGCAATTTTGGTTGCTGAATTCTTTAGTATCGAAGCCGCGGCGCTGACTTCGACTTTGCCCCTTGCTTCGGCAGTAATTCTGCCGACAGTTAGACCGTGTGCATGGGAATCCATCAAATGATTGGCTAAACGAACCCGCAGATCTCCGTCGGCGAGTGCGCCGTTTGCATCGGTGCCAGCATAGGCTTTAGCTTTTTCCTGAAGCGAGGCTTTCTTGCTACCACCGCCGGGACTTCTTGCCTGAGTCTGGCTCTGACGTTCGTGCTGAAGTAATCGCTTTACGACACTCCAACCTTTGTTGAGGTCACCCAACAAGTCTGACTTTTCAGCAAGCGCATCATCAAAGAAAGTGTCACAAAATGGCGATGCACCAGATATCAGCTTGATGGGCTTGGTTGTTACTCCAGTCTGCGCCATCGGTAACATCACAAAGCTAATGCCATCACGTTTTTTCACATTTGGGTCTGTGCGAACAAGCGCACCACACCATTGGGAAATATCAGCACCTGAAGTCCAAGTTTTCTGACCATTCAGCAAAAAGCTGTCACCGTCTTCAATCGCTTTGGTCGATAACGAGGCAAGGTCAGAACCTGCGCCGGGTTCCGAGAGTCCAAGACACCATCGAATTTCCCCACTTGCCATGCCCTTGAGATGACGTTCTTTCTGGTCATCAGTGCCGTACTCTAGCAGTGTCGGCCCCACCATCGTGACGCCCATTCCAGCTAATAGAGGGATCGGATTGAAGGCGCCAATTTTAGCCATTTCGTGACTAATAATCTTCGCTTCAGGGTGACTTAAGCCTGCCCCACCGTACTCCGCGGGCCAGGTTGGTGCTCCCCACCCTTTTTCAGCAAGACGCTGCCGCCAAAGTTCAAAATCGGCTTTGGTAGATTCATCTGCTTCCCCTTCCAGGCCCATGGCGGAACCTGCCAAGGTCGCTGGAAAGTTCTCTTTTACCCAATCACGGGTACTTGCTTCAAACTCTTCAAGAGCCTGTTCGTTAGACATGATACATCCTCATCATTTCTATTTAGTGTTTGTGGTGCTTCATAATGCATATATACGAGACCAGACGTTGTACGGACTTAAGGGATTTTGATCCCTCTGATTCATATTCGGCATAAGTTAAACCGATAATAATATGCAAACCTGGCGGAAATCGCGAGTTAGATTTGTAGCGCAACGAGCACCATGGCATATTCAGCTACTTCTGTCCTATTACAAGCCTTCGAGTATTGGCTCGAACGACTGGTGAAAGGCTAGCACCTACCGTGAGGCTATATAAATGAACGCCCATCAGGATCTCCGAGACGTTACCTTATTTGATAAGTTCGAACAGGAAGAAGGGAATATTTTCATCAGCGGGACCCAAGCGCTGGCTCGACTTGCGCTTCTGCAACGTCAATTGGATAAACAACAGGGCTTGAACACACGAGGCTTTATTAGCGGTTATCGCGGCTCTCCTTTAGGAGGACTCGACACGACGCTGTGGCAAGAGAAGCAGCGAATGGAAGACGCCGGCGTTGTATTTCAGCCCGGTATCAACGAGGACCTAGCAGCAACCGCAGTGTGGGGCACACAGCAGGTAGACTTTTTTCCCGAACCGCAAGTCGATGGCGTTTATGCCATGTGGTATGGCAAGGCCCCGGGGGTCGACCGCTCCGCTGATGCAATGCGTCATGGCAATAGTTTTGGCAGCCATAAAAACGGCGGCGTATTGGTCGTTGCAGGTGACGATCACCCAGGTAAATCTAGTACCGTGGTTAATCAGAGCGAACCTCTACTGCGCGCGCTCGACATTCCAGTGCTCTACCCCTCGAATGTGCAGGAAATTATCGAGTTCGGTCTGCTCGGTTGGGAGTTGTCACGATATTGCGGCCTGTGGGTTGGTCTTAAAACCACTAATGAGACCGTAGAACAGACTCAAACGGTGACGCTTAATGTCAAAGATTTTTCAGTCCAGCGCCCAGACCGAGGGCTTGATGCAACCAATGTGAACATTCAACGCACCGCTTTTAATCCCCAGGGCATGGATATCACCGTTAAACGTGTACGACTACCGTTGGTGCCCAAATTTATTCGCGCCAACGGGATTGATAAAATACGGCTAGAAGGCACAGGAGGCTTAGGCATCGTGACCTCGGGCAAAAGTTACTCTGATGTTATGCAGGCATTTAGCCTCCTCGGTTTGAACGCTGATTCTGCTAAGGCTCTAGGTGTCGCGGTATACAAAGTTGGCTGTGTTTGGCCGCTAGAACCCGAAGGCTTAAAAGAGTTTAGCCAAGGACGGCCCGAACTTCTCTTTATCGAAGAGAAAACCGCCATGGTTGAACCTCAGGCTGCTCAGCTGTTAATTAATCAGGCAGAACGTATTCAACTCGTGGGCAAGCAGGACGAATTTGGCAATACCCTGCTCCCGAGTGATGTGCAGCTAGAGCCATCTATGATCGCCGATGTAATTATGGCACGGCTTGAAAATCTCAACACTGATAAAGCGGACGCCGCATTCAAAGCACATTTCAGCGCACATTTCAGCGCACTAAAGGCGCGACACGACTCCTTGCGACAGAGCCTGACGGCCAATACGCAATATAGCGACGCTGCACCATCTAATAACTTGCGGACACCTTATTTTTGTTCTGGCTGCCCGCACAACACTTCTACCAAAGTACCCGAAGGCAGTATGGCGATGGCGGGCATCGGCTGCCACGGTATTGTCATGATGACCCGCAATGATACGCTGCTATCGACCCAAATGGGCGGCGAAGGCATGACCTGGGCCGGTGCTGCACATTTTAGCGGCACGGAACACATGTTCCAGAATCTGGGAGATGGCACCTACTTCCATTCTGGTTTATTGGCGATCCGCGGCGCTGTATCTTCGGGTGTCAATATCACCTACAAAATCTTGTACAACGATGCAGTTGCTATGACTGGGGGGCAGCCCATTGACGGCCCTATCACGGTGCATGACATGGTGTTACAACTGACTGCTGAGAGCGTTAAACAAGTGGTTGTGGTATCGGATGATCCTGAAAAATTTCGAGGGAAATTACCCAGCGGCATAACAATTCACCCACGGGAAGAACTTGAACTCGTGCAAAAACAGTTACGCCAGATGAGCGGCACCACCGTGTTAATCTACGAGCAGACCTGTGCAACAGAGAAACGTCGCCGTCGTAAGCGCGGCAATTTCCCAAACCCGGCCAAGCGCATGTTCATCAATGACGCGGTGTGTGAAGGTTGTGGCGATTGCTCAGTCCAGTCCACCTGCGTATCCATTCAGCCCAAACCTACAACATTCGGTATTAAGCGGCAAATAGACCAATCAAGTTGCAACAAAGATTACAGTTGCGTCAATGGATTTTGTCCTTCCTTTGTCACAGTACTCGACGCAGAACCGAAAAAGCCTAGTGGTGCAACTTTTAGTGCAAGCTTGTTTGATGAACTGCCAAGTCCGGCTATTTCACGCCATCTTGCGACGCCAGAGGGCAGTATGGCAGTGATGATCGCAGGAATCGGTGGCACCGGAGTTATCACTGTCGGCGCAATCATCGGTATGGCGGCGCATCTGGAAGGTAAAGCCTGTTCTATTTACGATATGACAGGGCTTAGCCAGAAAAATGGCGCGGTCTATTCTCATCTACGCATTGCGAACGATCCTGAAGATCTTGCCGCCCAACGAATTGGCGCTGGTGAAGCGGACCTCGTGCTAGGATTCGATCTGGTTGCAGCGCTTGCGGGTGACGCGGCGCTAACGTTTGGCCGCGGTCGTACTCGCCTAGTCGGCAACTCTGCTGTTCAGCCGACAGCAGCTTTCCAGTTTGACCGTGACTTCCAGATTAGCGGGGATCAAGTCGAAACTCTGGTAACCGCGAGAACCGGCGAAGATATGGCATGGTTCGCCGATGCGACTAACCTGGCGCTTAAGCTTATGGGAGATACCATTGCCAGCAACATGTTTATGGTGGGCTACGCTGCCCAACTAGGACTGCTACCCATATCTATTGCCGCACTAGAAAAAGCAATAAATTTGAATGGTATCGTTATCGACTTCAATCTCAACGCACTTTCGTTGGGTAGATTATTTGCTCACACCCCGGAGAAAGTATTAGAACTCCTGCCTCAATCGAACGATGCAAAAGTTGAGCAAACCTTGGATGAGTTGATCGAGCATCGGGAGACGCACTTAACCAATTATCAGAACAAAGCGTGGGCGAACCAGTATCGTGCAGCGGTGGATAAAACTCGCAAAGCTGAGCAGACATTAAACCCAAGTTCCGAGGCCCTCAGCCACGCCGTCGCTCACAACCTTGCAAAACTCATGTCCTACAAAGATGAATATGAAGTCGGACGTCTCTTTAGTGTGCCTGAATTCAAGCAGCAACTGGATGCACAGTTCGAGCCGGGCTACAAACTCAAATTTAATATGGCGCCGCCACTCATCAGTCGTAAACATCCGTCAACCGGCCTGCCCATGAAGCAGGAATTTGGTAGCTGGATGTTAAGTGGGTTTCAGGTTTTAGCAAAATTAAAGGGGTTACGTGGCACAGCATTAGATATCTTCGGCTACTCAGCAGAACGTCGCAGAGAACGTACACTAATTACCGAGTACGAAACCATGCTGGAGAAAAGGCTGGCCAATCTTTCATCAGACAACCTGAGTGACACCATTCGTCTGGCTCGATTGCCTGAAGATATTAGGGGCTATGGCCATGTAAAACAAAAATCGCTGGACGCTGCAGGTATGGGCACCACTGAAACAATACCTACGGTAGCGGTGAATTGAGACAAAGAGTGTAATATGCCAACTAAAAAGTTCAGATCATTATTGTTTATCCCCGCATCTCGACCAGACATGGTGGAGCGTGCCCATGAGCGCGCTGCGGATGCCATCATTCTGGATATGGAGGATGGTGTTGCCGAGTCAGAGAAAATTGCAGCACGTAAAAACCTGAATTCACTATTAGAAAGCTTACAGGGCAAAGGTATCGAAACGCTTGTACGCATCAACAGTCTGGAGACCGGCGGCGATCTGGATATTAGAGCGATAGCAGAAACGTTTTCGCCCCCGTTGTTATTACCAAAGATTACCGACCCCAAACAAGTTTCCGCCGTTGAAGATTGCTGGCTCTCTTGCCGGAGCGACATGTCTGGAGAGCATTCCAATGAGACAAGCCGCAAGACAGCCCGTGAGACAGTCTTATCGACTCTGCGACTGTTACCCATGATCGAATGTCCAACGGGATTGTTTCGAGTAGAGCAAATAGCCAGAGCGACAAAACGCGTTAACGCATTAGTATTCGGCAGCGAAGATTTTGCCGCAGAAGCGGGCTTGAGTACCGAAATTGAAGCACTTGCGATGCCAGCACAGTGGGTAGCTTTGGCGGCAGCTGCAAATGGCATTTCCGCCTACGGTCTACCTGGATCGCTAGGCAATTATCACAACATGGAACTCTTCGAAGCCACATTAAAACGTGCACGAACCATAGGCTTTACAGGCAGCGTGTGTATTCATCCAAAGCAAGTTCTTATTGCTAACGATGTATTTAGACCAAGCAAGGAAGAAATAGATTGGGCGACCGCAGTCATTACGCAAGCAGGCACCGACGGCGCGTCTGGTGGCGCTTCTGGCGGCAATATCGGTATGGTCGACGCACCAGTACTCGCCCGGGCACAGGCAATTTTAGCTCGCGTTTAAACTCAACACAGGATCTTCTGCTTTTAGCTTCTCTAATCGTTGTCTGTGTTTAGACATATCAACGGCCAAGACCAAGCACATGCCGACACAGCAAATGGCACACAATACAAACGGGAGGTCCGAAGACTCAATCAACTTGTTTAATTGAGCATAGATGCCAGCGCCTATAGATTTAGACAGATTTGACCAAGCCATATAAATAGCAAATTGAGTCGCGGCAACTTTTTCCCAACAAATACTCATATTTATCGCAATAAAGGAAATGAACATCACCTGACCTGCAAGAGAGTAGCCACACAAAATGGCAAGCAGCAAGATAGGTGAGTGCCAGAAATCAGAAAGCGTCGCAGCTAACAAATAATTTAGTGCAAGTCCTCCCATACCTATCAAAAGAAACCGACGGGCGCCAAACCGGTCGACTAGCGGCCCTAAAAGTAAACCAAGAAAAGCCACAAAAAAACTAACGACAGAAACCCAACTAGCGTAAACAGTGCTTTCATACCCTAGCTCTTGGACTAGGATAACGGGCGCAGAAGATTCCCATACGCCTTGAGTTATTCCCCAACAGAGCGACATCAAAACCAAAAACACGCTGGCAGGGAGAAATGCAACACGAAAGAGATTCGAAAATATTTCGCTCCAGTTCTCCGCTTGAAGTGCCTGAGACCTAGGCGCGGCCACACCGTGAGTCCAAGGTAACGTTTTTTCCATAAGGCGTTCTTTAACCAAAATAGACCAGGAAAAAATCAACCCAACACCAACGGCTGAAATTATGCATGCTAAAGAAAGCCCGCCATATTCGAGCGCATATGCAGACACAATGCCAGAGCTAGAGAACCCTAAAACCTGACCAAACGCCATAAACGCATTAGCACTACCTCGCTCGCCAAGGGGCAATACATCAATCGCCATCCCGTCTACCGCCACATCTTGGACAGCAGCAAACATATTGACAGCAAAAGCCATGCCTGACAGTAACCAGATATTGTTCGTAGGATCAGGAGTGAGCGCCATCGCTAGCAGCGAAAGTAATAACCCTCCCTGAGCTAGAACCACCCAAGGTCTTCTTCGCCCCATCGCGAGATAAGAAAACCTGTCCATAACCGGCCCTGCAAATAGCTTCAGCCCCCAAGGAAGACCAGCGATGGAAATATAAGACGCAACTTCGGTCACTGAAGCATTTGCACCTGCCAACCATGCCGGCAAGGCAATCATCAGCAACCCTATCGGTAGACCCTGAGCAAAATAAAATATCGTGAAACTACCAATTCGAAGGCGACGGCCTTCAGTAAGGGCTAGCTGCATGTATTAAACCAAATTTGAAAGATCACTTACTATACTGTGATCTCCTGCTATGACAAACGTTGAATTGTTAGGTCAACTGTTGAGTCTCAACGGTAACGACCTAAGTCGTTGACCCGTCGCACGATAAACTGCATTCGCGACCGCAGGAGCAATTGGCGGCAAACCCGGTTCTCCGATACCCGTTGGCTCAGTACCACTATCAACGATAATGACTTCAACAACCGGCGCTTCATCCATTCGCAGAATAGGATAGTCGTGAAAATTACTTTCTTTGATTGCCCCGCCTTCAACGTCAAGGCTTCCATACAGTGCAGCGGTTAAACCAAACATCACCGCGCCTTCCATTTGCGCCCGAACAATGTCGGGGTTCACGGCAATTCCACAGTCAACCACACAGGTAACTTTGTGCACCTTGATTTTGCCGTTGTCTACACTCACTTCAGCTATTTCAGCGACGTCGGTAAAAAAGGAATTATGTGAGGCAAAGCCGAGATAATGACCTTCAGCAGGTTTCATTTTCTTCATCGTCTCGCCGGCAATTCGAATCACATTATTAAGACGAGCATTGTTTCTGGTGTTCTGGATTCGGAATTCGACAGGGTCCTTGCCGGCTTTTTCTGCCAGCTCATCAACCATCGACTCTACTGCAAATGCTGTATACGAGTGCCCCACGGAGCGCCAGAATGTGAGTGGAATACCGTGTTCGACAGTGACATGACTCACTTCACGGTTAGGCATGTCGTAATCCTCTGACAAACCTTCGATACTGGTATAATCGACGATCCAACTCTGAAAAAGATCCCCCGCCAATCCAGTAATAAAATCAACAGGCCCATCACTAAGACCCGGTAGCAGGGCCGGAATCATATTTTCTAACGTTCGGGGCGTAATGTTGCCACCCACCCGCCGCGCTTGCCAAGCTGTGATATCACCTTCTTTATTGACGCCAGCTTTTAGATTCATCAGCGATGCAGGGCGATAAACGCCATGTTTCATGTCATCCTCACGGCTCCAAAGCAGATGAATTGTTTTGTTTGATGCAACAGCAATTTCCGTTACTTCAACAATATGGGTGAGTGTTCCTCTGCGACCAAAAGCACCTCCCATGTAAGTGTTATGCACTCTGACTTTTTCCGCTGGAATACCCGAAAAACGAGTCACAAGGCCCTGCGCACCAACGGGCCCCTGGTTACCTGTCCAGAGATCAGCTTCACCATTTTCTATACGCAGCACGGCATTCATGGGTTCCAACGGTGCGTGAGCTAGGAAAGGCGCCCAGTATTCATTCTCTAGTACTTCCGCCGCTTCAGTAAAGCCTGACTCAAGATCACCCTCATCAGTATGGGTCAGTCCGTCTTCCCCCTTCATGGCCTTTTTATAGTCAGCTCTGATGCTTTTTGTATCGAGTTTTGTGAGCGCAATTTGCTCCCACTCCGGGTTAAGGCTCGCTGCGGCAGTTTTAGCTTGCCAAAATTTCTCTGCAACAACTGCGATACCGCTGGAAATTTCAACGATATCTGTCACGCCTGGCATTTTCTTAGCATTAGATGTATCAACGGAAAGCAGCTTTGCACCAGGAACAGGAGAACGACGAACCACCGCATGATGCATGCCAGTTACATCAACATCAATACCGTATACTGCAGTTCCTGTGGCTTTGGCAATAGCATCAATTCTTGGAAACTCTTTACCGATGTAGACAAAGTCTTTTTCATTTTTCAATGGCGCTTCGGTCGGCGCATCCAGCATCGAAGCCGTAGCGATAAACTTGCTATAGGGATGTAGTGTTCCATTGCTAACGATATGCCTGTCAGTCGTGGTCAGACTATCGGCGGAAACACCAAGGTCTTTGGCGGCAGCTTCAATCAAAACAGCTCTGGTATTTGCAGCAGCCTGACGAAGTTGTTGATAGTGGGCTTTGAGGGAAGTGCTTCCCCCCGTGCCTTGCACACCAAAATCAGGATTAGAATAATCGCCGTGTACCCCAGCAAACACGACATCCAATGCCGCGGGTAAAACATCCAGTTCTTCTGAGATCAAAGTACCCAACCCGGTGGTCACACCCTGCCCCATCTCATCTCTTGGACAATAAAAACGAATGATGTTCTCTGGCGTTATTTGTATGAACGCATTGGGTATAAATCCACCTTTAACCGTATCGATTGGAAAAGGTGAATCACTACAGCCGGTCATACCAAAACCAATGATGAGTCCACCACCTACAACGGCGCTGGTTTGGAGAAACTTACGGCGGGAAAAATTAACGGTATTTTTATTTACAGAGTTCATGCTTTCACCTCCTGCGCACCGGCAGCATTGTAAGCAAGCCCTTGATCTCCTACCGCCATGATGGCTTTCTTAATCCTGGGGTAACAACCACATCTGCAAATATTTCCTTTCATGGCTTCATCAATTTCCGCAGCGGAAGGTTTTGAGTTGCTGTCAAGAAGTGCTGCTGCAGACATGATTTGCCCGGACTGGCAGTATCCACATTGGGGAACACTAAACTCATTCCAGGCAGCCTGAAGAGGATGCATCGCATTGGGCGTGCCCAAGCCCTCAATAGTGGTAATGTTCTTTCCCGCAACAGCTGCGACTGGCATAACACAGGTTCTTAGCGCTTGGCCATCGATATGCATGGTACAAGCACCACAAAGCCCGGCACCACAGCCGAATTTAGAACCCTTTAGCTTAAAGGTATCCCTGACAACCCATAAGAGTGGCGTATCAGGCGCATCATCAGTCGTCACAGTTTCGCCATTGAGTGTAAATTCAATCATTGGTAAATTTCCTTTGTATACTTTTTATTTTGAATCAGAGTTATAAGCCTGCGCGGATGCCAGAAATTATCCGGACTGCGTTAGTTATAAATTGTTTATCTGGAGAAAAAGAGTCGACCAACTGCCGAACATCTTCCGGAAGCTTTTTATCTTTGAGTTGCGGGCCAGCATCAACTTGCGAAATGCCAAGTTGCAGCGATGCCAGAGACGATAAGGCATCAAAGGATTGCGCGTCGTCAAATTTGAGAATCGGAGCAATACTCTGCGCTACTTTTTTGAGTATTTTTGCCAAATACCTTTTCGTTTCAATGAGTTTTTCTAGCGAAATATTGTGCTCAATCACGCTATCGAGACGCGATACAAGCGCTAAGAAGCTTTTATCTGCTTGAGCAGATTCGTGGAATACGACGACAAATGTTTGATCATCAGTAACATTTTTTAAATTTCCAATGAGCCCAGCCGCCCAACTCTCCAACTGAATATGATAAAGCTCAAGTAACACTTCCTCACGAGTCCTAAAATAGATATACAGCGTGCCCTTTGCCATTGCAGACCGTCTGCACAGCTCTCCCATGGAAAACGCCTCAAAACCTGATTCGCGAAAGAGTTGGTCTGCAGTATGAATTATCTCCTGTCGCTTACGGTGTTTTTGCTCGACGGTGCGGGCACGCTTGGCTGTAGAGGCTACTTGATTCAATTTTTGAGGGCTCAGTCCATTCATTTTGGTTGATGATTCAGTTTGATAGGTGCGTTCGTGCTCATCTGTAAAGTAGGCAAAATCATCATAAATGACCTCTAGTCAGCAATATAAGTGACCGCCAGTCACTTGGCAAGTATTTGTTCTTTCAGCTGCCACTGCCAATCGAATTCCCGGTCAGCATGAAAGTACACGCAACAAATAAAAAAACCCGTGGCTCGAATATCAACTTACAATATCGAACTACGAGTTTTTTGTGAGCGTTGCTATCTAGCAAAGCCTTCTAGTCAAAAATCTAACTACTGGTGCATTTAGAAAACCATTCGACCGACACTTTCAGCAACACAAACGGGCTTATCACTGCCTTCAGCTTCCACGACAACTTCATTCATCGTCTCAATCATGCTGCCTTTGATCTCAGCACGACGCAATGTACTCGTTGCTCTAATTTTACTACCAGCGGGTACAGGCGAAGGAAAACGAATCCGATCAAAACCGTAGTTAATGCCAAGTTTCTGGCCTTCAACTTTGGGGCCTTCAGCAGCGGATGCAATCGGTAGTTGACCCATTATAGCGATCGTAAGGTTACCGTGTGCAATTGGTGCGCCAAATGGACCTGCTTTAGCACGCTCAACGTCAATGTGAATCCACTGGTGGTCCATAGATACTTCAGCGTAATCATTAATGCGCTGCTGAGTGACTTCAAACCACTCGCTCTGTGAGGTCTGCTCACCTATCTTCGATTGCATGATTTCTAGTGCTTTTTGTATAACATCTGACATAACTAACTCTCCTTTGAAATGTTGGGGGGGGCATGATCGTTACCGGGCGGTGAATCCGCCATCAACAATCAGCTCAGTACCGGTGATAAAGCTTGCTTCATCACTCGCCAGGAACACAATAGCATGTGCAACTTCAATTGCTTGACCTAGCCTCCCCATAGGAATGCTTTTTTCCCGTGCGGTGATGGCGCGATCACCATACTTCTTTTTGTCGGCATCTAAAATGGGCGTGTCAATTGAGCCCGGGTGCACAGAGTTCGCCCTGATTGGGTATCCACGTTGCGTACAATGCATCGCAACTGACTTTGTTAAATTTCGAACAGCGGCCTTTGCGGAACCGTAGGAAGCATAGTTAGCAGCACCTAGTATTCCAGCCACCGAAGAAAGATTCACGATGGCAGCCGCTTCGCTTTTACGCATCAGCTTCATACCATGCTTACACCCGAGCGCGACACTTTCGGCGACAATAGAATGAATATGACGCCATGTGTCCAACTCAAAATCTTCAATATTATCGTGTGGAGAAATACCCGCATTGTTAACCAGAATATCCAGGCAAGGGTAATTCGCAGCAACTTGTTCCATTGTCGTCAACCACGCATCTTCACTACGAACGTCGAGTAGTATAAATAATCCGCCAATTTCTTTAGCTACTTGGTTTCCAACAACTTCATTGATGTCTGTCACAATCACATTGGCACCTTCAGCGGCGAGTAATCGAACCGTTGCGTGTCCAATACCCGAAGCACCGCCTGTGACCAATGCTGTCTTTCCTGCAACTCTACCCACCATTATTCAACTCCTTCTTCAGTTAGAAAGTAATAGCAATCTCACCAGATAGCGTTATCTGATGACGCTATCTGCTCTCAGCTTTGCCAGTTTCGCTTCGCTAAAACCGAGCAATTCCGAAAGCACAGCATCCGTATGCTCTCCGTGTCTGGGCGGCGGCTTTGCTGACTGCAGCGGCGTTTCTTTAAATTTAAAAGTGGAACCCAGCAGCTGCATTTCTGTACCATCGGCTTCCGTGACTGTTTGTACCATTTGCCTGGCTATCACTTCTTCAGAGGCCAACGCCTGATCGAGAGTTCGTACACGACCTGCCGGCAGATGACGCATGCGCTTCAACCAGTAGGATGCCGGCTGAGTTAACAAAACACCTTCAATCAATGCTTTTAGTTTTACTCGGTGCTCGAGACGTGCTTTGGGATTTAGAAATTCGGGATCATCAGGCAAGTCTGAGCGATCTAAGACATCCACACACAGTTGCCTGAATAATCTATTGGAAGAGACTGCAAGATAAATTGGCTCCGTACTGGTACGGAACAAATCTGTTGGCGTTGCCTCGATATGAGAATTGCCCGCACGCGACGGCAACTTACCCGCAGCAAGCCAAGTCATCGCCATGTTGCCCAAGGCAGCGATCGCAGTATCAAGCAAGGCAAGATCAATATAATCGCCCTCATCCGACTGATGTCGAGCCAGCAATGCAGCACAAATCGCCGTTGCAGCATGAGACGCTGTCAGCGTATCAATAAACGAAAGCCCTGTACGCATAGGTGCGCCATCGGGTTCGCCTGTCAATTCCATCATACCTGACTCTGCCTGCAGTACAGGATCAAACCCAGGCCTGTCAGCCATCGGCACCTCTGCACCGTAGGCTGAGATTGAAAGGTAGATAATCCGCGGATATTTTCGCCTGACTGTCGCCTGGTCAAGGCCGAACTTTTTCATAACGCCGGGTCTGAAGTTCTCAATAAGCACATCACATTGACCCGCAAGCTCGAGCGCTATTTCGCACCCTTCTGACGACTTCAAATTGATCGCTACGCTCTTCTTTGTTCGGTTAAAACCCTTAAAAAACGGACTACGTCCCGGGCTACCATCGGGCTCAAAACCTCGAACCTCGTCGCCGGTTGTCGTATTTTCAACTTTGAAAATTTTCGCACCCAGGTCTGCTAACTGTTGCGTGCATAATGGACCAGCTATCACTCTTGAAAAGTCGAGTATCCGGATGCCTGCTAGTGGCATTTGTCTGGGTTTAGTCATCGGATATTTTCGCCTTAAACCATATTAAGCTCATGCTGACTTCGGCTCAAATAAATAGGGACCGAGCGTTTCCTGGGCTGCCTTTCGGCGTTCATGCCAACGATCGCCACCGCCATAGTAAGCAAGACTGCCAAGCTCGGCTGAACCATCACCGTTATAATAGGAGTAGCAATCACGCAGAGGTTGCGATAACGAGTCCATTTCCCGACAGTGCGCTGCATATTCTTCTTCGCTTTCCTTTTTTACATCAATGGTGTTCATATCGCGATCCCGCATCATCGTTAGCATCCAGGTCACATAAGTCGCATGCATTTCGCAAACACGGGTAAAATTGAACTGCCCGCCGCCGCCTTGCGGGCCTGTCATAATCATTAGGTTAGGGAAACCCGCGCTATGCATGCCAAGGAAAGTTCGAGTACCTTCGGTCTTCCACTTGTCCTCGAGCGTCTTACCTCCAGGACCGGTAACCATGTTAAAAGTGGACGTTGCCATCCATTGAAATCCGGTAGCATATATCAGCACGTCAACTGGGTATTCAATACCGTCATGTACAACACCACGTTCATTGATATTGCTAACACCCAGCGGTGCGGTATCTATTAAGTGCACGTTCGGTCGGTTAAATGAAGGTAGAAACTGATCGTGGAAAGTTGGGCGCTTGCAGCCATAAGAGTAATAAGGTTTCAGCGTTTCAGCGATCTTGGGATCGTCAACAACGGCGTCGACTCGACCGCGGATCTGCTCCATAATGCGGAAATTGCTATTAAGCTGGCGTTCAATCAATTCTTCCGCGGACAATTGCGTCGCATGCTCTTTTGGCACTTTAATCTGATCAATTTTCCCAGAAAGAAAGTCATCGTTAGCTTTGAGTGCAGTGCGGCCAGCAGAGATTGTTGCCAAACGTTCGCGACGAGCAACAGCCCAGCCAGGTTCGTTGCGCCATTGTTCTGCTTCTGCCTCGGTAGTAATTCGTTGATCACGAACGTCTATGGTTGAAGGCGTACGTTGAAAGACATAGAGATCCTTCACGACTTTCGCAATTTCTGGGATAACTTGTACCGCCGTTGCGCCTGTACCGATAATGCCAACACGCTTATCTTTCAGGTCAATGTGGTAGTTCCAACGCGAGGTATGAAATGCCTCACCTTTGAAAGTCTCCATTCCGTCTATACGAGCAAGTTTAGGCGTTGTCAAAATCCCATTGGCTAAAACCACAAACCTCGCTTTCATTGCATCGCCCCGATCTGTCTTTACCGTCCAGCGTGCAGTATCTTCATTCCATAACGTTTCATCGACCGTCGTGTGGAACAGGCAGCGATCATAGAACCCAAATTTTGTCGCCATGCTTTGACAGTATTCAAGAATCTCGAATCCTGAGGCGAACTTCATCGTTGGGATGTAACCCATTTCCTCAAGCAGAGGCAAATAGCTATAAGCTTCAACATCGCATGCAATGCCGGGATATCTGTTCCAATACCAGGTGCCACCAACATCACCACCTTTCTCGCAGAAGCGTACGTCTTTGAACCCCGCCGCTCTTAGACGATACCAGAGTAATAAAGCAGCAAAACCGGCACCGACAACCAACACTTCACACTCATCAGTTAGCGCTTCGCGCGCTATCGGCGGTTCCGAATAGACATCCTCGAGGTACTTAGCAAATTCACCTTCCATAGAAATGTAATCAGCAACGCCCTCTCGTGCTTCCTTAAATTCACGATACTTTGCTTGTTCTTCTGCATTGAATGCCGCACCCGCCGGTGGATCAGGCAGTGTGATGAGCGACTCATCTGTTACTACCGAGTAGCCCTGCCCAGCAATTTTATCCGTCGCCTTCGCAGCGCGCGTATTAAAGCGCTTCAGGCCCGTCGTAGGATCAACCGAAATAGCCAATGTTTTCTCCTGTCAAAAAATGAATTGTATGAAATCAGGGTCAGAGTAGATTGCAATTTACTTGAGGATAAGTCTTTGAGTAATAAATAGAAAGATCCTCTCAAGATCGCAATTTGCACAACGAGCATCTAAAGTTTTGTTAACCTCGCAGCATCACTTCAATGGGCTCGAGTCCTAGTAGAACCCTGCCACCATCGATAATATGTTGTGGCGCGACGGTGATGTGTTGTCTTATGACGCGAACGTCTCTGGAAATTCGTTCCAGAGGTGAATCAAGTTCGTTCGCGGTGGTACCCACAGCTTCACACACAAGATCGACTACTTCGACACAGGCTTGTGCACAATCACAGCAGGCAATATGAAACAACGCCCGTTCATCATCGGGTATTGGTGAATTGTCGCAGACTCGATTCCATAGCGTTTCGGTCAGCTCCAAAACTAGGCCTCGACTCGCACGCAACCGAATTTCCGCGCGTGCAACAGCATCCTGCACGAATGGTCTTGTGTGCATTTTACTGGCAGAAAATCGAGGCTTCTTTTTAAGCGCAATCACATAGAACTCGTCTAAAGCATGCCTCCCTATACCAAGCGCAACTGCAGCCTTGTTGTAGCTCAATCGAGGTGCGGCAGGGAAACGCGCGAGCGGTGATTCAGAAGTGGTACCAGCAGAGTGATCGATGAAATGTGCATCCGGCACAAAGACATCATCGACGACAACATCATGGGAACCTGAACCTCGCATACCTCCGACCTGCCAGGCGTCGATGATTTCATAGTCACCTTTTTTAATCAGCGCATAAACTCGGGGCGGGAAGCTTAATTTTTCGCCGTCTTCATACAAAGCGACCGTCGCAGCAAACAATTGACTGTTGTGTACTCCACTTGCAAATTGCCATCGCCCTGTAATTCGGTAGCCGTCCTGAACTCGCTCAGCACGTCCCGTCGCGGCGGTAGAGCCAGATATAACAACAGATGGGTCACCTATGAGCTCTTCACACCAGGCGAAGTCTGGCTTAATCATGGCGAAGTGCTCGATGCCAATCATCAAGTTCCAACCAGCACTACCATCCGCTCGCGATACCGCTTCTATTGCTTTCACCTGCGTCATTGGGTCCGCTTCTGAACCGCCAAATTTTTTTGGCGCAGGTAATCGGTATAAACCACTACTGACAAATGCTTCAGCCACCTCCGGTGCAAGGCGACGCTCTCGGTCTGCCTGGTCAGAATATTGGCGAATCAACGATTCAAGCGCTATCGCGCGCGCTACCAAAGTTTCCATCACAAATTATCTCCTATCGAAGTTCAATTCACCTCTTACCAACTCGTTTAACTTAACACGGGTTGTAAAATAAAGTCGTGTACCCGTTGCACCTGCCGCTAGAAACAAACCAAATGTTAACCCAGCCCAATATCCATACACGCCCATAGATGTATTAAACAACAGACCATTAGCGAGCAAGTAACCCAGCGGTAAAGCAATAAACCAATAGCTTATAAGCGTAACGAGCATTGGGATCACAGTGTCTTTAAACCCTCGCAAAACGCCATTGGTCACTGCCTGCAAGTCATCAAAGATTTGATAGAAAGCAACAAAAAGCATGAGTGTTGCGGCAAGCGCTATGACACTTGAGTCTCTCGTGTAGAGCGAAACTAAGGCAAACCGAGCCAGGATCAACAAACAGCTCACGATCACGGCATAGCACAGCGTGACTTGGTAGACTGTCTTGATAATTCGGCGCACCGCAAGCGGATCAAAGGCGCCACAAGCAAACCCGACCCGAATGCTAACAGCTGAGCCCAACGCCATCGGGATTACATAGGTCAGCCAGTTCAAGTTCCCAGCGATACTGTGAGCAGCTAACTCGGTAATACCAATACCTGCCACCATAAAACCAACAACAGAGAAAACCATCATGCCTACAAATGATTGGGCACCAATGGGCAAACCAATTTTTAGAATTTCTCTGATACCACTGATATTTGGCCAACTAAACCTATCCAACAGTTTCGTCTGTCGAAAGAACCGCATCCTCAAAACAAAAATCATAGCGATCAACTCAAACCAGTAAACCGTTGCCGTCGCAACGCCGCAACCAACACCACCGAGTTCCGGCACACCAAACTCACCGTATATAAAGATATAGTTCACCGGTATATTTATCACCAGCGCACCTGCTGCAATCATCATCGGTGGTTTGGTGCGCCCGAGACCCTCTGCAACAAAACGAAGTGAGACATAAATCATCACCGGCGGCACTCCCCAGGCACACGCTTTGAGATAACCCATGGAAATAGTGATTACTTGTTGGTCAACCTGCAGCCATATAAAAAACGGTTCAGCATTCAGCATCAGCGCAATAGTAACGAAGCTCATCACAAACGCGATCCACAAACCTTGACGCGCTTTCTCGCCAATGTCCTCTAGCCTACTTGCGCCTCGAAGCTGCGCGACAATAGGTGTCAAAGCCATCGTCAACCCTGAGGAGAACATGAAGAGCGGCCACAAAACATTGCCACCCATGGTGACACCAGCAAGATCCACGGAACTGTAGCGCCCCGCCATCACCGTATCGACAAAACCCATGCCCATAATAAAAAGCTGAGTCGCCACCATTGGCACACCGAGTTTCAAGAGTTGTTTTGCCTCAACAGCAAATTCTGTGTGACTAAAATTCATAGCTGTAGGGTATGGCGTTTACCCGATGGTCGCAACAGGACATTAGCAAAGGCTAATGCCACAGCGCTGTCAGTAGGGTTGGTATATAATCAATACACTTGAATCTAAGACAATCAAAAATGATCAAACTCTATACCTTCCCTGCAGCTTTTGGCCTCAGAAACGTGAGCCCTTTTTGTGTGAAAGTTGAGATGGCATTGAAACATCTCGGGCTAGAATTCGAAATCGAAGAAATGACCGATCCGCGCAAAGCCCCGAAGGGCAAACTTCCGTATCTCGATGTTGACGGAAAAATCATTGCGGATTCAGAGCTGATCTTCGAATATTTAGATGAAATTAGTCAAGGAGGCTTATACGCCGACCTTTCCCCGCTAGAGCGCGCACAAGGCACAGCGTTTGTTCGCATGGCAGACGACCACATTTATTGGATGATGGTCGCCAGCAGATGGCTAGACGACGCATGGTTCCCAAATATCGTCTCTGGCTTTTTCGGCTTTGTACCAAGACTTTTTCGTGGCTTCGCGGCCGGCGGCGCTCAAAAGCAAATGCGAAAAACTTATGATCTACAAGGTCTGGGCCGTCATACACCGGAAGAGCAAGCAGGATTTGCGCGTCGGGATTTTCGGGCTATTTCGGACGCAGTCGCAAGCGGAAAATATATTGCAGGCACGCGACTAACAGCTTTCGATTTTGCGATGGCGGGACTACTATCCGGATTAATCGACAACAAACCAGCGACGTGGATATCGACACTTTCGACGGAGTATCCAGAATTGGCACTCTATGCCAACCGAGTGCAGGAAGAAATTGGCGTGTATGCGCGTCAAAATTAGCGTATATATTAGGATCTAAACATCACAGGAAAAACATATGAAGATCGGTATTATCCCAGTCAATATTGGCATACAGAAAACGGAACAAATGGTCGGCTTAGCGCAACTCGCTGAATCCGTCGGCATGGAGTCTGTCTGGACTTTTGAACACGTTATCGTGCCAATAGACTATAAATCAAAGTATCCGTACAGCAAAAACGGAAAGATGGGAGGCGAACCAGAAAACAACTTTATTGACCCACTCATTGCACTTAGCTACATCGCCGCTTCAACAAAGACGATACGCCTGGGCACCGGGGTTAACATTCTGTCTCAAGCAAACCCCCTATATGTCGCAAAACAAACCGCTAGCCTCGACATGTTGTCAAACGGTCGATTTATGCTTGGTGTCGGTATCGGTTGGCTAGAAGAAGAGTTCAATGCTCTAGGCGTGCCCTTTGAGAAACGTGGCGCCAGATTTGATGATTACGTTGCGGCAATGCGCAAAGTCTGGTCAGGAGACGAGGTTAACCACCAAAGTGACTTTATTAATTGGCAAGGATTCAAGAGCTACCCTCTACCGACACAAAACCCAATGCCCGTTGTCATGGGCGGCATCAAAGGTAAGATTCATGAGCGGATCGCAAAATTCGGTAATGGATGGTTCGCGCCAACAGCAGATACCGCCGAGTTGCAAATTCACTTCGACAAAATCAAGGCCGAGTGTGACAAAGTCGGACGCGACTTCTCTGAGATAGAAATTACTTGTATGTGGCCCGGCAAGGGTGGCAAGGAAGCTGTTGAGAAATTCGAAGCGGCGGGTATTCATCGACTCGTGGTACCGCTATTTGCACTGGGTGCTGACCCGATAACGGGTATTCAGAAACTTGCTGAGGATATTATCAGCTAATTTTCCGTCTCAAAATCGGCTAGAAACAGGAAGTAAAAAGCAGAAAGGAAGGAGCTTGTTCTCATGCAGAGACCAAGCTCCTCTATTTTAGATTTACTCGCTAGCCAACTTAACCAACATTTTGCCGTTGTTGGTGCCGTCGAACAGCCCGATAAATGCCGCTGGGGCATTATCAATACCTTCAAAGATCGTCTCGTGATATTTCATCTTGCCAGACTTAATCCAGCCAGCCATATCCTGGACAAACTGAGGCTGCTGAGCGCCAAAAGCTGAAACAACGAAGCCTTTCATCGTAATAAACTTATAGATCATTTCTGTAAGATTACGTGGTCCTGGAGTAGCCGTGCCATCATCGTTGTAGGTCGAGATCATGCCACAAACCGGAATCCTGCCATTGATTTTCATGTGAGTCAGGGCAGCTTCGAGTTGGATACCACCAACATTTTCAAAATATACGTCGATGCCACCAGGGGCAGCTTTTCGCAGTTCAGCTAGTGGATCAGCTGTTTTATAGTTGAAAGCATGGTCAAAACCAAATTCATTAATGAGTTCTGCCACTTTCTCATCAGAACCTGCACTGCCTATGACAGTACAACCTTTGACTTTGGCAATTTGTCCTACGACACTACCGACAGCACCGGAAGCCGCAGAAACAAAAACCGTTTCACCGTCTTTCAACTCACCCGTAACCAGCAAACCGCCGTATGCTGTAAGTCCTGGCATCCCCAGAACACCGAGATAGCTACTCAAAGGTGCCAAAGAGACATCGACCTTGGTCAAGTCCTGCCCAGTTGAGATGAAGTATTCTCTCCATCCAGAAAAATTCGTGACACAGTCGCCAACGGAGAAACCTGCATGATTAGACGCAACAACTTTTCCTACGGCACCTCCAGCAAGTACTTGTCCAAGCGAGAAATCTTCTCGCATTCGCCCTCTCATATAAGGATCGACAGACATATAGATGTTCTGAACCAACACCTCATTCTCACCGGGTTCAGCAATATCCACTTCAACAAATTCAAAATTTTCCGCGGTAGGTAACCCTTTGGGACGGGACTTGAGATGTATTTCTTTGCTAGCTGGCATTTATGCCTCCAGAATATTAGTCGTCGTAATTAGAACGGCGATGGTAACACTTCCGGCTTATATATAATGCAAAGTAAGCAGGGTTACTTTCTCTGCCCTAGCCGGCTTTGTAGCTAAATGAATGAACGGATAAATATATCTATTAATCACTCGCGGCTTTCACCTATCAAGAACCCCGCCGCTTGAGCTAAGCCACTATCCAAAATTATAGTTTTTGTATCATCATGATCTAAAACAATGGCAACGAGTTCTTCCGCTGGCGCCTTTGCTACTGATGCATAGTTGCAGTGGCCAAAACTCACTGTTCGCAGCGCCCGTACTCTGATACCTTAGTCTGACAATGTGTATTGATGCCGCTTTTTTCAAACCCATATCAGCATGGAATATCCAAATGATGCTTGAACAAATTTCTATAGCAACTCGTTTTCCGATTGCGGCAGCCGTTCTTCTCCTTGCCCTCGCTGCCTGCGACACCGTTGATGATTCAGAGAGCAGCGAAGTCCAAAAACCAGCACAGGAACAGAGATCGACCATCAAAAAAGTGACTGTAACCCAAGGAACAAACTTTGCTGTAGCACTAAGCGAAGATGCAAGTACTCTTGCTATGAGTCTTCAGGGCGTTTTATTCACTTTGCCGGCGAGCGGTGGCTCCGCCACGGCAATAACAGATTACTATCAAGATGCCAGGGAGCCAGATTGGTCTCCAAGTAACAATGATATCGCCTACTACGGATATGCAAATGGTAATTGGGATCTTTGGCTCGCGCCCACTGCGGGCGGTGAACCAAAAGCGCTAACCACCGATTCTTTCGATGACAGAGAACCTCGATATTCTCCAGATGGATCTAAGATCGCATTTTCATCGGACCGCGCTGGAAACTACGACATATGGGTTCTCGATCTAAACACTCGCGAACTCTCCCAAATCACCTCTTCATCTAAAAACGAATACTCGCCAGACTGGAACCCATCTGGTGACAGCCTGGCCTATGCGACAACACAGAGTCGTCAGGAATCAGAGCTAAGAACGATCACGCTCTCAAACTCCGAATCCCAGATCGTCACGAAAGAAAGGGGTACCATCAATGGCATTAGCTGGCGATCATCCGAAAACCTATTGAGCTATCAACTCGCGACAACTAACGCGACTGGAAACAACACAAGCGTAAAAACAATTCGAGTAGATGGCACCGAAATAGAAACCATCAGTGAAGCTGAAGATGACATTTTCCCCTTCAAAACCAGCTGGTCAAAAGATGGAGTTGGTTTCTATACAGCAAACGGCAACATTTATAAGCAAGATCGTGATTCCGCCCGCGTAATAATACCTTTTACGGCTGAGTTTGAACTGAATCGACCTGAATATGTTCGGACCTCTCGGGATTACGACGACATAAGTCCAAAACCCGTATTGGGTATATCACAACCGGCTATTTCCCCAGCGGGTGAAAAAATTACGTTTGCGGCACTCGGCGACCTATGGCTGTGGCAGCCTGAAACGGACGATTTGTCGAAAATTACCGACGGCACGACAGTATCGCGCTCTCCCGCATGGTCACCGACAGCGAACAAAATAGCTTACGTATCAGACACCACAAACAGCGATGGAACTTCGACACCCAGACTCTGGTTGTATGACATTCAATCAAACAAACACACCTTAGTTGCAAAAGAGCTCAGCGTTCAAAGCACGCCAGCATGGTCACCTAGTGGCGATTTCATTGCTGTTTACATCAATCTTCCTGGGAATCCACTGGGCGCACAGCTCATCATGTGGAACGTAAAAAATGGTGAGATAACGAACGTTGGCAAACCGTCCAGAGCACAGCCAATCTCTTGGAGTCTTGATGGCGAATATTTGGCAGCAACAGAACTTGCACCCTATTCCAGTCGATTTAGAGAAGGAACCTATCAACTATCGGTGATTTCAAAAGACAGTAAAGAGAACCATATCATTACACCCGATGTGCATAGGAACATGACTGATGCAGTCTTGACCCCTAACGGCCAAGGAATGACATATATCCAAAATGGCGTTCTCTGGCAACAAAACCTGACAGAAGATTTTGTCGTCAGTGGAAAGCCGACGCAATTGACACAAGATTTAACAGACTCTCCTGCCTGGAGTCTCGGCGGACATTACTTAGCGTATATGGAAGCTGACAGGATGAAGCGCTTGGACATTAAATCAGGCGTTATTACTGACATCACACCTAAGCTCACCTGGGTGCCAGATAACCCTGATAAGCGCTATAGCGTATTGGTTGGCAAGCTGTATGACGGGAAATCTAGCGGGTATATCGAAAATGCGCTGATTACCATTACAGGGAATCGTATCAGCTCAGTGCAGGCAAACTCGGATGCAGCCGAAGCTGATATAGATGCATCAGATAAAGCTGCGTTTCCGGGGCTATTTGAGATGCATGCCCACATGGGCACAACTAGCGCGACTCAGGGCAAAGCCTGGCTTTCGTTCGGAGTCACGACGGTGAGAGACCCAGGAGCACACCCTTATGTCGCAAAAGAGCGACAGGAAATGTGGGATAGCGGTAAACAAATCGGCCCTAGGACTCATACAGCGGGATTTTTAACTGACGGCAACAGGGTCTACTACTCTATCGCTGAAGGCGTCACTTCAGATGCTCATTTAGAGCGGGTGCTAGATCGGGCGAAACGGCTAGAGCTCGATCTTATTAAAACCTATGTCCGTTTTCCGGATCGGTGGCAAAAACGAGTTGTAGAATTTGCGCATAGCATTGGCATACCCACATCATCACACGAACTATTTCCCGCAGTAGCCCATGGCATGGACCACATCGAGCACATTGGCGGCACCAGTCGTCGGGGTTATTCGCCGAAAGTGAGCGGCATGGGGCGGAGCTACAACGATGTCACTCGCCTTATCTCACAGTCAGGCATGGGCGTTACGCCCACGGCTGTGCTACCCGGGTATACCACGATTGTGGATCTTCAACCGGATCTATTGGAGACGCCTCAGTTCAATCGATTTTATGGCGATCAGGGAAGACTTGCAGCGGCAGGATTGGTACGCATGTTTGGTCCCGCGGCGAAAGGTCTGGCGAAAGCAAATGGACAACTGATCAGGGATCTGGCTGCAACCGATGCACTGATGGTAACAGGTACAGACTCTCCTTTCGTGCCCTATGGTGCAGGGCTCCATGCTGAACTCCGCCTATTTGAACTTGCGGGTTTGACACCGGAGCAGATTCTCCACGCAGCAACATTTAAGTCAGCTCAAGCTGCTGGAGTTGCAAAAGACCTGGGTTCAATTTCGGCAGGCAAGATAGCTGATATTGTTTTGGTATCAGGTGATCCTCTCAGCTCCATCTCCGATGCTGATAACGTCACGATGACAATAAAAAATGGGCATGTGTATAAAATTGAGCAATTGTTAGAGTAGATATCTGCCGGATAAAACCATACACATGCGGTTTACAAATCTATTACTTGCCTCAAGGTTTGTCAGGCTTTGCGCCACGGCCACGGCTGCTTAAATCTCATGCCATTCAGTAGCTGACTCACCCAACTGTTCTGAATCAAATAATGATAGGAGCTAAAACAAGCAATGGTTGTAACGCTTGCTATGATCAAAAACTTGATGATCGCTGGTAATTCGAACGGCAGCATCAACCATGCGGCAAAAGAGATGACTGGCATGTGGAATAGATAAACCCAGTACGAAGAATTCGAGATATAGAGAATCCAGGGTGATGCAAAATCTAAAAAACGCAGGAACAAGCCCATAAACATGTAGATCAAAGACCAGGTTAAAAACGCGTTTACTATGACTGCTCTACCATGAACTTCATCACTCACAATATCAGCATCAAATTCTGATGCCGTCGCTATCATTGCTAAGGGAAACAGCACCACTGAGATCACCACAAACCATGGCAGGTATTTTACAAAACTCACTAAAATTTCACGATGATGATGAATGATGTATCCCATGACGAAAAAAGAACCGTAGTAGATCAACGAAGGTAGATGAGGCTTGATAAAAACAAAACCTTCAAAAAGTACACCTCCTCTAAATGGCCATAATGCGAGGGAAGATAACGCGCCCAGAATCAAAAAAAAGAAGGGTGAGGCAATCCATCTGTTAATTTTGCCCTGAAGACCGGCACTCAAACGAAGTACAAACTGACACAAAGGTATTGTTAGATAGAAATAGAGTAAATAATACAAGAACCACAGATGACCTAAACTTGGCTCGCCAGCAGGCAATCCAGCCGCAACCATTTCTTGTTCGATAATTTTGATCTGCTCTTGCGAGGGAATTATCTGGTGAGTACCGAATCGAGCGCTGACAAAAAATGCCAGAGCACCAAGTATTGTCAACGGCAGTATTGTGAAAATCGACACCAGTAAAGGCGCTAGAATTCTTTTACCTCGGTTGATGTAGGTACCCCCTATGCCGCGTTTAGCCACAAGCAATGAACCGAAGAAACCAGCAAGAACGAAAAAAAGCGGCATTCGAAAGCTGTGGATAAAATGTATTAGGACATCAAAAACATATGAAGTTGAAGGGTCAGTCGGTATTGGGAGCCCACCAGGAGGGCTGGTCATGTACCACTGACTACCATGCAACACGATACCCAGCATCATCATGATGCCTCGCAGAGCATCCAGACTGTAGTAGCGCCTGCTATCTTCCATTGAGCTCTTCCCTTAAAATTCTTGTTATGTTCAAGCTAACTTTCTCGATACTAAACAGACTCCAGCCCGAGGTCAGCGAGCAATTCTTTTGATCTCGCGCAAGGCTCCAAGCACAGGAATTTAATAAGAGTGTAAACGATATCTAACAGATCTATCAAAAATGACGGAAGAAAATGAATCCTTAGGTACCGTTCAGCATGATAATGGTAACTATACTGCATGTCTGGTTCGGACTGTTGAGCACGGCAAAGCCGCAATCTGGCAGATGTTGGTTGATCCAACAAAATTCATTAACTGGCTCTCGCCAGGATCAATTGATCATGTAACAGGTGGTGCTGCGAAGCTTGATTTCGGCGACAGCGGTATCATTATTGACAGTATTGTCACCGACTATGAAAATGAAAACCCGGCTTGAATATCCCTAGAGAGGGCCCGGTGAGCCGGCGCGCCCACTAAGATGGACGATAATTAAGACAGCCACCGGTTCAGAACTATCATTGGTCTTGAAATGCCATGATGAAGGAGACATTGCAATATCTTGTGCAGGATGGCAGGCATACTTAACGATGCTGTTCGCCACGTTAGAAGATGTACCAATAAAGTTTCCATTCGAGCGATTTCAAACTACCGACGCAATGCCGCATTAGATCGATAAACATCCGAAGAATGACTCTGGTTTAGCTCGCGATTGACAATCAAGGCGACAGATCTTGATATTTCCAACCACCCGCCCAATATTTGGTAGATAATAGACTTATACAAACATACATACCGACTAAATAGCGAACTCATCATGACTGATAATGCCCAGCCAGACATTTACCAAACCTTCCGAGATTTACGCAAAAATAAACCAGTACACAAAGAACCCGATGGCGCTTGGCAGGTTGCCAGACATAAAGATGTTCAGCAGGTTTTAAAGGACAACGCTACTTATTCCTCAGATGTCTCTTTTGTGCCGAAGGAAGAAAGAAC
>JBLHWY010000048.1:0-38106 GCA_047629195.1 Candidatus Azotimanducaceae bacterium | reverse complement strand
GGCGCTCGATGGCTTCTGGTGAATGGGGCCATGAGCCTTCAGGATGAGGGTAATCACTGGCCCAGTTATTCCAACCCTCACAAAAGCGTATCGCTAAAGCCGGGTCGTCATTGGCGATCTGTGCTGCAAGGAATGCCGCACCAGGGAAGATGATTTCAGCATCAACACCGTCGCGGGCATTATCCTCAACACGCTTATCAGGGTAGCGCCCGGATAGGAGGCGCTCTAGATCTTCGCCTGCCATCTTTGATCGATCCAATAGATGTGATGCAACGGAAGCTTCCTTATCGCGCTTATCTTTAGCATTAACCTTATCAACATCGACGGCTGGAGTTTCTTTAGGTTCACGCATTCCTTCTGCCCGTTCGTGGTCCATCTCCTGGTCTCTTCGACCCCGCCTGACACGCAGTTTTTCACGGACATCATCGTCGATATAGCCATTCATCCAATCTTTGGGCTCGACCGCGTGACTGTCTGCTGAAAGCACAAATAGCTTGTTTGCATCCTTCGGTCGGACAGTGCGACTCCAACCGGCGTGGCCTGGTGTTTCGCTGCGCCAGGTTTGTGCTGCAAGAAGCTCCGTTTCGCGTTCAGATTGTTCGGTCATGTCGATTCCTCTGTGTTACTTGCGCCAGGTATCATCACACCGGCTTCAATTAGGTCATTAATTTTCTCGTCAGTTGCACTAATCTATACATCAAACCTAACTCGGCATGCACTAGAGGCGCGAAGAGGGTCGTTTCTCTGTCTGTCGAGCGGCCCTCTAGACCGGTTCAAAGACGGGTAGGACTTCGTCGCTATCGTCAATCGCTTCGAAAGCGACTTTAACCTTCATGCCAATTTTGACCTCGTTTGGATTGCAGCCGATCACATTCGTTATCATGCGCGGCCCCTCGTCCAGCTCAACAACCGCAATCGCAAGCGGGCACTGGTCAACCAGGACCGGGTGGGGCGGACGATGCGCGATAGTGTAGGTATAAATCACACCTTTGCCAGAGACGGGCTGCCACAAAAGCTCCTTTGATCCGCAGTTCGAGCAATTAGATCGCGGCGGAAAAATCGTGTGAGTACACGCCTTGCATTGTTGCATGACGAATTCGCCCCTGCGTGTAGCGTCCCAGTATGGTTGCGTTAAATCAGTGATAGGTGGAATCAGACGTGTACTCATCGGTCAGCTCCGAATACGAGGCCCACCTGCTCGGCAATAATGCCGCCATTGCCATGGGCGTAGGCAAGCTCTAGGTTTGCTATCTGGCGATCACCAGCACGACCTTGAATTTGACGAATGGCTTCTGTGACATGACTCATTCCTCCGGCCAGCCCGGCTTGACCAAACGACAACTGACCACCATGTGTATTCACGGGGAAGTCTCCTTTGTAGGTGAGATCATGGGACTCCACAAATGCGCCAGCTGAGCCGCGCGGACAAAACCCAGCCTCTTCCATAGTTAACAACACCATGATGGTGTAACAGTCGTACAAGGAAGCCAACCCAATGTCTCCAGGTGTGACGCCAGCTTGTGCCATCGCTGCGCGCGCGGCGATCCCGATACCGGTGGAATCTAAAGCAGGGGCTTGAGCGAAAGATGAGTGCGTAACTGATTCACCCGCGCCTAGCAACCAAGCAGGCGATTGCTTGGCATCCACTACGCGGTCAGCAGAAGTCACGAGCAAGGCGGCAGCACCACCAGCAGGCATGACAATCTCCAACATGTGTAAAGGTTCGCAGATGACTTCAGAGGCAAGAACATCTTCAATTGTTAGTTTTTGATCATGAAAGATCGCTGCCGGATTAGCATTTGCATTAGTCCGCTGATCGACTGCTACTTTGGCTCGTTGCTCATCTGTGAGCCCATATTCATGAGTGTACCGGTTAGCTAGCATCGCATAGCCGACGTTAGCGCCAAGCATGCCATAGGGATAATCGAATTCTGCCTGAGGAGAACGATCTTGTGAAGGTCGAATCGAATGACGTCGGCGGGGTAGGTCAGACATCGAACCGGCATCAGGACGTGGGGGTCGCCTTCGGCGTCGTGTACCTGTTAGGCAGAGACAAGTTGTACACATCCCAGCCTGAATAGCGGCCGCTGCGCGCCAAACCATGCCAGCACCTGTGGCGCCGCCCAAATCAACGACTTCAGCGAACCTTGGTTGAAGACCTATAAACTCAGCAACCGTTGCAGGAACAAAACCCGGCAATCCACCAATAGGATGTACGATGAGGCCATCAACCTGAGAAAGGGAAAAGCCAGCGTCGTTTACGGCGTCTACCGCGACGCCGCTGAGAAGCTCCAGAATGGTTTCATCACCCGTGTATCGGCTTGGTGCCCGTTCTGCAACACCCACTACCGCCGCAACTCCATGCAACGACATCAGTTTGCCCTCACTGTAGATTGGTATTTTGTAGGAACCTCGATATTCCAGAATCGAGCAGCATTTAGCCCAAGCACCTTCGATCGGTTTTCCTCTGTTAGACCACTCATCGTTCGCTCAATGGCAGCGGCTGAATGAGGCCACGTGCCTTCATGATGAGGATAGTCATTGGCCCACATGAAGTTATCAATCAGATTGTGGGCTACGCCCAAATCGAGGCCAGAGCGGTCTTCACCAAAACTAGCAAAACCCTGCCGTCGATAGTAATAGCTGGGTGGCTCTTTCAGGTCCGGCGACACCCACATACGATGCTTATAAAAAGCTTCGTCCATCACTTCTAGCAACCACGAAACCCATCCCACACCCGCTTCGATGGTTGCGAATCTGAGATTTGGGTGTCGTTCCAGCACCCCTGATGCACATAAATTGGCGACCGGTTCCTGACTCGCGGCACAACAGTGTACAGCGTAGTTGATCACTGCTCCACCTGGGCCAGAAGCTGCTCTAGGATCACGTCCGGTAGAAACATGTAAGGTGAGGGGCAGATCTGCAGCAGCGATGGCCGACCATAGAGGCTCGAATTCCGACTGGTTATAATTACGTTGATCCATACCTGTGGGACCGTATTCTGGCTTCACTGGAATTGTGATGCCTTTGAAACCTAATTTCGCTACACGCTCGACTTCAAGGATGGCCGCTGCGACGTCTAACGTGGGGATCTGCGCCATGGGCAAGATCCGGTCTTGGTGCGCGCCAAATTCCTCGTGTGCCCAATCGTTCCATGCCTGACACATGGCCATTGAGAACCCGGCGTCGTTTGTACCGAATGCGTGAATACCTTTATTGCCAAACACGACCTCCATATCGATACCATCACGGTTCTGGTCAACGATCCTTTCTGCCACATTGCGACCAGTCTTGTTTCGTTCTATATCTTCGGGACCCCAATCTGTTGTATCGGTTTTAATCTTCCAGGGTCGATTACCTTCGGTGATAATAAAAGCCTGACCATCGACCATTTCCAGACGCGGGAGACGCTTTAGGTACTCCGGTGCAATGCGTGATTTCACCCAGTCTTTCGGTTCGTTAGCGTGACAGTCAGCAGATATCATGAAGTATTTGTTTGGCTTACCCGGCTGTGCCGTTCCGGCCCACCCATCCGCCCCTGGTGTTTGGAGACGCCTAGACATTGTTGTTTCAACTGACGGCATGGTCTTTCTCCTTCGAGTTTATATAACTAGTATACTACTTAGTGGAAAACTAAATGTAAATGAAACGCAAGCAACGAATGCTGCAAATGAAAGAGTCGCGGCCTAGAATGGCATCGACAAAGGTATACAGGGACACAAGAAAACCTTAAGTCGCTAATTCTTGCCTGATATTCCTAATACAAACTCAACGCCTTCCCTGAAACCAATCTTATTCAGTGCCGTCTCATCATCGGCATGAATAGGAGTCGCAAGCGTCATCTCATTGGCTTTCAAATGGGCTTAAGCATGCAATTTAACTATGATACTAGTAATATTCACGACAACCAGTGATTGTAAGAAGTTTGGTCTGAATTTCCAACAAACGTCAGCAGATCCCAGCCTTGAGCGCGCTTTAGAATCCCCATATCCTGGCCAACGATGCTTTAAATAAAAGTGCCAAAAATCAGAATATTGCATTAATCAGACCGAGCCATCGTATCAAACTGTGAAACAGCGTCCGCTTCGTAACCCGCATGCAAATTGCCGTCGCTCGCCAGCTGCTCAATTGAACTGAGCGGAAACCAGGAAATTTTTAACAGTTCGCTTCGATCAAAACGTGCAATTGGCTCGTTGATGTCCGCACCATAAACTCGGTGTTGGTGGCCTTTATAATAAAAATCACCGATCAATACGAATTCTTCTACCTTGATGTAGAGTTCTTCGTGAAGTTCCCGCCGAACAGCCTCCACGCCATCTTCGTTGCGTTCGACATGTCCGCCTGGCAACCCCCATTTATTACGTGATTTACTAAATGACCGAGATCGGCCACCGTGAACCGCCAGCAGATAGCGATCTTCCCAGCGCAACACACACCTTGCGGTTTTAAATTCAGGTTTCGTCACAAACTAACTTATGATTCCCGATGCTGAAAGCGCTAGTTGAGCCTCTGTATCAAGCCCTATTGACTCAAGTATTTCAGCGTTGTGCTCACCGATTTCAGGTGCACAGGTTCGCACTCGGGTCGGCGTACGAGAAAATTTGACGGCGGGTCCGGTAATGGGGGCTGTTCCGCCACCTTTAAGTTTTATTTGTTGCAGCATGTCGCGTTCGAGTACGTGTGGGTCTTTTGCCACATCTTGATACGAGTTTACCGGCGCAATAGGTAACCCCGCCTCACGGAAGATTGAAATAGCCTCCTCACGAGTACGAGTAGCGAGCCAATTACCCAACATAATGTTACACAGTTCACGGTTCATGATCCTCTCATTCCGAGTTGCAAAGCTCTCGTGATCCGCAAGATCTGGTTCACCGATAATCGGTGCAAGCGCGTGCCAATGTTTGTCCAATAAGATACCCGCAAATACGGAACCGTCGAGGCACTCGTATACATTCGAGGGTACTGCTGCGCCAAATTCATTACCCATTCTCTCCGGTTCAGCACCCATAGCACCCAGCGTAGGCATGCCATTACTTTGGAACAGCAAGGCATCTTGCAAGGCAACATCAACATGTTGGCCTTCTCCTGTCTGGTCTCGGTGCCGTAAGGCTGCCATTGCGCCAAGTGCGCCATGGAGACCACCTAAATCATCAGCCAGATAGGTCGCGGCTTTAGTTGGTGGTCCATCAGGAGAGCCGTTGACCGACATGAAGCCTGACGCGGCCTGCGCAAGGGGGTCATAACCCGCCGCCTCGTGATTTGGTCCAAACTGGCCCCAACCGGTGATTGAGACATAAACAATATCTGGTTTCAACGCGCACAACTGCTCATAACCAAGACCGTATCCTGCCATGGTGCCAACTTTGAAATTTTCTACGATGATATCTGCGCTAGCAGCTAGCTTCAGAAAGATATCCCGACCCTGCTCAGTACGCACGTCCACCGACAGTGCGCGTTTATTGCGGTTAACAATCCCGTGCATGGAACTTACCTCAGTACCCGGCAGAAAGGGCTGCACAGCACGGCTAACATCACCGGACGGAATCTCGACCTTGATGACATCAGCACCAAAGTCAGCGAGTACTGCTGCGCACATCGGGCCAGCCCATGTCGTTGTGGCTTCGAGGACGCGAATACCCGAAAGAGGGCCGGGGATGTCTGTTCGAGCGTTGCGGTAAAAATCTGTCTTTTTCATCGTTCGAGTCCTATGAGTTTGATTAGGAAGATAGTGAATTTTTGCAGCGATGTCGAATGTGAATTCTGAAACGTGATTTGAACCCATCTTGAGCAGCGGTATTGGACCCAGTTGCGCAAGGCAACAAACCCGCGATAGACTGAGTAAGTCGAAAATCACTGGATAACCTCATGAACGAGCAATCTTCTGATACGAACCCTGATCCTAACAACAGCTGGCGCACCCGGACACCCGGCCATGACGGCTGGTCTCGGACAGCACAACCTGAAGACAGCGATAAGTTTTTCATGGTGTCTGCAGACGGCCATGTGCAAGAGCCAAACGACTTGTGGTCCACCCGCCTTGATGCCGCTTACAAAGATCGTCTGCCAGGCATGGTGGTGGATAGCAAAGGCGATAAATTCCAGAAAACGGAAGGCTTCAGGCCTGTGCGTCTACAAAACACAGTGTTTGAAGGCGAAGATTTGCTGCGCAACCAATCTGGCAAAGATCCAGCCGCAAGAATTGCGGACCTTGCCGCTGATGGCGTCGATGCCGAAATTTTATTCCCAAACAAGGGCCTGACAATTTGGGCAACGCCTGATTCAAAGTTCAGTCACTTGATGTGCAAAGCCTACAATGAGTGGGCATGGGAGACGTTTGCAGATTTCAATGACCAATTGATGCCTATGGCATGTATTGCACCCGGTGCACTCGAGGAAAGTATTGGGGAAATTAACCGATGCGCAAAGCTGGGTTTCAAGGGGCTATCTCTACCTTGCAAACCAAGATGGGGCGCACCTGACCACAAGGCACCAAATTACAATCTACCAGAATTTGATCCATTATGGGCGTGCATAGCCGATGTGGACCTGCCGATCACCTTTCACGTTTCCACCGGACGCGACCCTCGAACTTCCCGGGGTAACGGAGGCGCCGTAATTAATTACGCAGTCCATTCTTTGTCGCCTACGATGGAACCGATTGCTAACTTATGCGCCTCCGGTGTGCTCGATCGATTCCCGACAATAAAATTTGGCACTATCGAAGCAGGTATTGGCTGGGTTGCCTGGGCCCTCGCAGCACTCGATGAAGCCTACAAAAAACATCACATGTGGGTGAGACCGAAACTCAAAGCGCTGCCGAGTGATTATTTTCGCAGCAATGGTTTTGCCAGCTTTCAGGAAGATAAGGCGGGTCTGGACAATGCTCGCGGACATGATCTGGTGGGTAACTTTCTCTGGGCCAATGACTTTCCGCACCACGAGGGCACCTGGCCACATTCAGCAGCGGCTATAGAGCGGACAATGATCAATCTTGACGATGCTGAGCGAGCACAGATTCTCGGCTTAAACAGCGCCAGAATATTTAACATCCCAATACCCGAGCGATATCACAAACAGCGTGACGTCGCTGACCAACATTCAAAACAAGCTCCAAACCAATCGACCTAACCAATCGGACTAACATGGACAGAACACTACGCGGGAAAGTTGCCATTGCCGGCCTTGGCGAAACCAGCTACTACAAACGTGGAGAAGCGCCGGAGGCAGAGTTCAAACTTGCACTCTCCGCTATCATTGACGCGTGCGAGGATGCGAATATTTCACCGTCAGAAATTGACGGGTTTGCCTCATTCAGTAACGATCGTAGCGATCCATCCAGACTTGCTGCGGCACTTGGCTGCAAGGAGCTGCGATTCGCCAATATGCAGTGGGGCGGCGGCGGTGGTGGTGGCTCAGGGGCTATAGGCAATGCAGCAGCAGCTATCAATGCCGGGCTTGCCGACTGTGTTGTTGTGTTTCGAGCTTTAGCTCAGGGTCAATTTGGCCGTTTTGGTCAGGGCCCAAGGCGAAACACCATCAGTGGCGCTATGGCACATACGGTACCTTATGGGTTGATGTCTCCAGCACAGATGTTTGCGATGAAAGTAGTCCGTTTTATGCACGACCACAAGGTTGATCAAAGTGCACTGCGCGCGATTTCACTGGCTGCTTATCACCACGCACAAAACAATCCTCGCGCAGTCATGAATGGCAGGCCACTGGATGCGGATAAATATGATGCCTCGCGATGGATTGTTGAGCCCTTCCACCTCTACGACTGCTGCCTCGAAAATGATGGTGCAGCCGCTATGATCTTGGTATCCGCAGAACGCGCCGCTGAATTTGACCACAAGCCGGCTTATTTACTGGGTTCGGTTGCCGGTTCTCACTACCGTGCTGGTGCAAGCGTGCACAACGAACCCCTTTACGCGACGTCTACTTTTACGACACTCGCACCAAGACTTTATGAAATGGCCGGGGTAAGCGCAAACGATGTAGATGTGTTGCAAAGCTATGAGAACTTTACTGGCGGTGTTTTGATGAGTCTTGTTGAACATGGGTTTTGCGAGCCAGAGGCTTGCAATGATTTTTTTACCCCAGAACGATTCATTGCGCCAACAGGCGACCTACCGTTGAATACCAGCGGCGGAAATCTCGCAGAATGCTACATGCATGGCTTAGGCCTGATTGTTGAAGCGGTGCGTCAAATCCGCGGCACATCAACCAACCAAGTGAGTGATGTTGATGTCTCGATGGTTATTTCTGGCCCAATGGTCACGCCTGTTAGCAGCTGCATATTTGGCTCGGAGGCAACACAATGAGCATCTACCTTGACGAAGGCTTACCACAACCTATCGCCGATGAATTAGACCTACCTTTCTGGCAAGGACTTAAAGACGGCGTTATCCGCTTACAACGCTGCAAAGCCTGTCAAAAGTTCCAATGGGGGCCAGAATGGATCTGTCACCGTTGCCACGGCGATGATCTCGAATTCTCCGAAGTTGCCAAGACAGGAAAAATCTACAGCTACGAACGCGTTTGGCACCCTGTACACCCAGCATTAGCAGCACAGGGTCCCTACTTAATCGTATTGGTTGAAATGCCTGAAGCCGACAATGTCAGGCTGGTTGGCAACCTGCTTGGAGCCCCGCAAGACGAAGTCACAATTGGTTCAACAGTAGAGGCCGTGTTTGAACATCATGAGGCCGGTGAAGCAAGTTTCACATTGCTCCAATGGCAGCGCGTCACTTAATCATCTCGTTTCGGATTGACTTCATGAGGCTGGCTATAGTTAGCTTCCAGAGTGACCTAGTCGATAAGATCCGTAATTATGCAAATTAAAGCGCTTGCGCTCAGTGACCTTGTGATTTCTCTCGTACCTGTTCTATTCGTAGCAATTTTGTATTTCCGTTGGCTCGATGACAAAACCCAAATTGTCTATGCAACCTTAAGGATGGGCTTGCAATTGCTGCTCGTAGGTTATGTGCTGCAGTCGCTTTTTTCCAATGACGTGACCGCCATCACGCTGGGCGTGATTATCTTAATGATTTTAATTTCCAGTTGGATTGCATTGAGACCGCTGATTGGGTCTTCTCGCAAGGCTATTCTGTCCGCTGTATGCGCCATAGGGGCCGGCGGTAGCCTGAATCTCTTGCTGGTGGTATTTGGGGTAATTCGACCGGAACCCTGGCATCAGCCTGCATTAATTATTCCCTTGGCAGGCATGATATATGCGAATTGTATGAACTCGGTAAGCATTGCCGCAGAAAGATTTAATGCGGAAAGAAAAACAAACCAATTTATTTCTTCACGTAACAGTGCCTTTAACGCAGCGATGCTACCGCAGATAAATTCGATGCTGGCAGTAGGATTGGTTTCTTTGCCGGGTATGATGACCGGACAAATTCTCAGCGGAGTTTCACCGTTGATTGCCGTCAGGTATCAAATTGTGGTGATGTGCATGATTCTTGGAAGTGCAGGCATGAGTGCTGCGATCTATTTATTTCTTCAACAAGAGAAAACAAATAGCGCCTAAGTTTGCATCGCTACACAAGCAAGCAATAAGGTCCCAATCAAATAGCTGTAAGTGCTCGGGTTAGTCCTATTGAACCCAAGGGTTTTAAGACATAAGCGTCATGCAGACGCCATTAATCTTAACGTTACTAAAACAAATTCACGGGAGTAACAATGAAGTACTTGCTGGCTATGATCCTGCTGATCACGTTACCGATTGCAGCTGATCCACCGGTGGTCAATCGAGACAACGTTCAATCTTTCTTCGACGCTGCATTCGCAGTGCAGACAAAAGACCATCAGATTGCGGGTGCGGTTGTCTCTGTGGTCTATCAGGGTGAGGTGTTGTACCAAGCAGGATACGGCTTTGCTGATATCGAGCATCGCATACCCGCTAACCCAGATGAATCTCTATTTCGGATTGCCTCCATCACTAAGCCATTTGTTTGGACTGCCATTATGCAGCTGCACGAGCAGGGTCGCCTTGACGTTAATGATGATGTAAATGACTACTTAGAGGCCTTCAAACTACCCGATACGTTTCCCGAACCCGTTCGAATTCGACATCTGCTTACGCACACACCGGGTTTCGAAGATCAGGCGATTGGCATGAATGCGCGCACCATCGAAGAAGTAAAAAGCCTAGAGAGCTATCTCAGCAACAACATACCGCAGCGCGTGAGACCGGCAGGAATCCACGCGGCATACTCCAACTGGGGAACAGCGCTGGCAGGATATATTATTGAACAAATAACCGGGCAGCCCTGGGACGATTATGTAGATGATCACATTCTAACGCCATTGGATATGACTTCTACCAACACCCATCTAGTGCTTAAGGAGGCTTTTACCGATCGACTTGCAAAGAGCTACAGTTATTCATCTGGGCAATTTATCGCAAGACCTTATGAAGCCATGAATGATACACCTGCCGGCGTGATGAGTATGACAGCCGCAGACATGAGCCACTTCATGATAATGCATCTTGCCAATGGACAATATAAGGGACGACAGTTGTTAAAACCCGCAACAGCAAGGCTCATGCAGTCGCCTCTGTTCGAAGCGCACCATTTGCTACCCGCAATGTTGCACGGGTTTTATCGATCAGACCGAAATGGTGAGGTGATATTTGGTCACGGCGGTGACACCAACCAATTTCACAGCAACCTGTCGCTGTTACCGGAGCATGATCTAGGCTTGTTCCTATCCTTCAATGCAGACTCGGCTGATAAGGCACGAAGCAATATTGTGCTTGCGTTCATCGACCATTTTTTTCCAGCCAATTATCTTCCGCAAGCGCCAATGGCTGCCAACATATTGCTGGGCGACTATGAAGGCGAATATATTCCTTTAAGAAGTAACCATTCAAGTATTGAGCGGCTGGGAACGCTGGTCACTGGCATCGAAATTTCTGTAGCGGATCAGGCGTTAAATGTTGGCGGTGACAGTCTCTGGGTGGCTCTGGCCGAAAACGAATTCAACGCCAAATATGTTGATCGTCAGATGGTTTTCAAGCGCTCCGAGTCTGGCGCGGTGACCCATGTTGTGATCGGTTCTCCGCTTGGGAGCTACGAAAGGGTTTCCGGCCTCAATGCACCTAGCAACCAAAAGCTGGCTCTTGGGCTGATGCTCACCATCGCGATCTTCACCGTTCTAGGCTACGGCTTCAGACTGTTTGTCCCTTCCCGGTTCGTTGGATTAGATTCCGTACCGGTGATAACTGCTTGGGTACATGGTTTGCTGATTGTGTTGTCGTATTCAGTGCTCGTGACTGTACTAGCAGGTGATATTCAAGAATTTGTTTTGGGTGTACCCACAGAAATGCATCGTATGTTGTGGCTCATGAATCTGAACCTGATACTTGGGTTCTTTGTTCTCTGGTTTGGGATAAGAAACTGGATACAAGGCACAGGTACAACACAGATGCGAATTCACTACACCATGGCCGGCCTAATGGCAGTCATCAATCTCTGGATCTGTTGGTATTTCAACATTCTGACTTATCCCTTCAGTGGGTTACCCGTAATCTCAGGTTAAATAGTCGCAATCAGCTTCTTCAGCCGATTGCGCCGCTTGCGTAAGCTGCACCTATTTCATCGTCAGATAAACCAAGCACACTGCTAAGAACCTCAAAGCTATGTTCGCCTATGCAGGGCGCGGGTCCACGGGGACCATTATGGTAGCCGCTATTGGCGCTCCTGATAGTGTACTGATGACCCGCATAAGGAATATTCCCCATTTCAGGATGGTCAAAGTAACGGTAAAAGTCTCTGTGCTGATATTGCGGATCCGCCAGCAGATCTTTACTTCGCTGGACAACACCAGCGGGAATGTCTGCTTCCTGCAGCATGGCAACTGCATCATGCGGTGAGTATTGCTTGGTCCATTGCGCTATCGCCTCGTCTAACTGATCGTGCTCGTCGATACGACCTTGATGAGTTTCCAGAGTTTTGTCGCGAGCCAGATCAGGTCGCTGCATCAGGTCACAGAGCTGCTGCCATTGTGCATCTTGTTCAATCGCAATTGCGCACCAGGATTCTTCGTCGCTGCACAGATAAACCCCTTGCGGTGCATGAAAGCGAGCACGATTGCCATTGCGGTAGGCACTATGTCCATTGACCTGCAAATCCAGTATTTCTGGTCCAAGGAAATGCAGTGCTGTCTCAATTTGTGCAACATCGATGAAACATCCTTTTCCGGTACGGCGTCGGTAATCCAGCGCCGCCGCGAGCAAAATAGAAACAAATCGAGGCGCAATGGTGTCTGTGTAAGCGACCCAAGGTGCAGAAGGCGCTAAATCGGGCCAGCCTGTTACTTCGTAAAACCCAGCAAGCGCCGCAGCATGATACCCATACCCCGCCAGACTAGATGCAGGACCCGTTTGACCCATGAGGCAAGTGCTGATCATGATAAGTCCAGGGTTCAGCTTACGCACTTCTTCATAACCAAGCCCCATACGACCCACGGCACCCGGGGCGAAACTTTCAATAAATACATCTGAGTTCCCAATCAATTTTTTAGCGAGCTCTCTTCCTTCATCAGACTTCATGTTTAACGCCAAGCTTCGTTTCGATGTATTGAAGTCACCGAAAAACTGCGAGCGATTCCAACCGAACTCGCCGTCTTTCATCGGCACGCCGCCGCGCAATACATCCGGACGGTTTTCAGACTCCACGCGAACAACGTCGGCACCATGGTCAGCGAGGTACTTTGCGGATATAGGGCCGACACCTACCCAGGCAAAATCGGCAACTTTGATGCCTTCAAAAGGTAGTTTGTTATCGATGTCTAAATCGACAGGTACCTTTTCTGTCGTGCGCAATTGCGCCTTAATATCGTCTGTATGTTCTCCTAGGCTTGGTGCATTACGCTGAACCGCTAGTTGAAAGGAACTTGGCTTGGCCCATAATCCAGCAGACTTGACGGTCTGCCCGTTAGGTAACGTTGTTTGCTGCCAGTACTCTCGTTCATTCATATGCTCTAGGTTCAGCAATTCATCAAGTGTATTCACCGGCGCCAAGGTGACTCGGTTGCGCAAGCCCATTTCAAACAGGTCATTTCGTGACCGGCCTGCAAAAAATTGTTGGCTAAGTTTTGTGCACTCCTCAAAGCTGATTGGCAACTCTTCGGGAGTCTGCATGTTCGCCTCAAACTTATCCCAGTCGATATCGCGAAAGGTTTCATCGACGATGCCGTCTTCAATCATTGCCTCGGTACAACCCTCCAATACGCGCCCTAGCGGAATTGCCACGACATAACCATCAGTTGTTGGATGTACCAATTCGGTTTTACCAATACCCTGGGTAAGCGCAGAACCCGCTCGTTCGAATTCAAATCCCTGAATTGCCCAAGCGTCCATGGCATTTAGCATCGTCCATGTCATCACGCATTGGGCAGAAACATCAACAAACTGTGCCTCACCACTGCGTCGCATCTGAGCATGCGCCACCATTGCGCCTGCAATGGCTTCTACGCCAGCATGACGCCAAACCTGCGGCACACTAATACGAATAGGAGGACGCCCCGGGATACCTTGCAGCGCGACGGGGCCAGCCATGCTGACAATTGTGAGGTCTGCCGCTTTTAAATTTGCGTATGGACCGTCACTACCAAAGGCAGTAATACAAACATGAATGATGTGGGGGTTCAGCACCTTTGCCTCAGCAAAGCTGATGCCCCACATTGCTTCCATCTCCTCGCCCGACTCGATGATATAGTCGGTTCTCGCAATCAACTCGGCAAGTGTTGCCTTGTCTGCATCGGAGTCTGGATCAAGACAGATTGAGCGCTTGTTGCGGTTAAACGCCAAGAACTGCAGGCTGCGCAGGTCTGCATTATCGGTATCAAGAAAAGGTGGCGCGCGTCTTGCGCCACTACCGTTCGGCGTCTCGACGCGGATCACATCTGCGCCAAGATCGCCCATCAACATGGGACCAATTTCGCCGCGCTCATCCGTAAAGTCGAGCACCATATAGGATGAAAGAATACCTGCTGACATAAATCTTCTCCAATTTTTTTGCACCACCGCAAGTCCGTTGTGGAACTTACAGCGTGTGGTGGTTTCTTCTCATTTATTGTTTGATATTACTGACCAACACTTTCCTGACGTCGCCTTTTGGCTTCGACCTTAAATTTTGATCTGAGCCACTGAGCTAAAGATAAATCAAACTAACCTATAATGGAAACATGATGGCATGTGAAAACGAAATGAATGAGCGATTTAAATATTTCAAGCATGATGCCAGAATAGCGGCAAGAAGTGGTCAGTATCGATCATACTAAGCTAAACGAAATAGCCAAACCAAACAGAGATAAAACCAGTGAAAATAGGCCTCATATCAGACACCCATATTCCAGAATCCAGAGCGGAACTTTGGCCTCATGTGTACGACCTTTTTCATGACGTACACTGCATATTGCATGCTGGTGACATCTATGACTTGAGTGTCATCAATGAACTGGGCAAAATCGCTCCAGTGTACGCAGCCAGAGGCAATGGCGATGATGGCTCAGGCGGCAGAGGCTTGCAACCTGACGATGAACGTCTGCAAGAATCCTGGCTACTGAACCTTAACGGTTTCAATATCGGCCTCACCCACTATATTCCCATGCCGCAGAGCCCACCTCATCTCACCGTCGGTAAGTGGGCTAAAAAAATATTCCCCAACGATAAAATAGACGTGATGATTTATGGCGATACACATGTCGAGCAAGTGGATCTGATCGACGATATATTATGTGTCAACCCAGGTTCACCCACGTTCCCTCACAACCTGAATACACAACTGGGTACCATTGGATTTCTAGATCTGTCTGGCACCGAGCCTAGCGCTACCATCCATCAGCTAACAGAAACAGGCATGCAGCCTTTTGATTGGAAAAATTCACGACGCCCATGGACTGTTTAGACTGGCTAGCTTAAATCTGGATAGCTTAGCCTTTAATTACTGAGTAACGCCCATGAAAAGGCTGCGAGCTAGAGGATCAGACGATTAAGCTGAACACCCGTCGCCGGATCAAGCACGATATGGGCTGCGGTTTTCTCGTGACTACCGTGGGCCAGATTTGGGGAGCCAGGATATGCAGCCAGCGTATCGCCATGCTCAATTTCAGAGAACACATGCACATGACCCAGGGCAAGGTAATCAAAACCACTCGCAGCGATTTCTTCCGGTGTAATCAAAGAAGAAAAACTCGTACCACCTCGATTAACATAATATCCGTGCGTCATGCCCAGATTCCAACCATCAAAACTGTGCTCTGGCACACCCTCTAAGGGTTTGTTTTCAGGCGCATGATCAACAATGCTTCGACCCCAAATACGTATCCCAAATTCATCAAACTCAATGCAATCACCCGTCGCTGACTTAATAAAATGAACATGAGAACCAGCTTCTCTCGGATCGTATGAATGGTAAATGGAATAATCTGCCAAGCAATCATGATTACCCGCGATCATCACAACAGGACACTTCAGGCGAGACATTTGTTCGGACGTAAAATCCAAACAGGGTTGCTTCACGCGATTATGATCAAACAGGTCACCAGCTAGAAGAAACAAATCGACGTCCATCTCGATCGCCCTATCGACAACATTCATAAAGCCTAACTGGGCGCTACTCTCCTCTCCTGCACGACCTATATCATTATCTAGGTGAATGTCAGAGGTATGCAGAATACTACAAAATGATTTTGGCAAAATGAACCTGCTATCGTGTCGTGAATTGAGGGTTGTGAATAAAGAGAGTAATACTTTTAGCCGCCAGCCGCTAGATGGCTTGAAAAACGTCAGCCCACTCTTCGATAGCCTCTTCGCAGCCATGCACGAGCTGCACTGTTATCTGCTGGTACCCCACATCACGAAGTTCTCGCAATCTCAGAATCAAATCATCTCTGCTGCCACTCATAGTCGTCGACTTAATCAGGTCGGGCGTAATATGAGTTTCTTCAGGGCGCACATACATAAGATGCCCACGATGATTCGTCAAATAGCGTGCGTCCGCTGGCTCGTAGGTTTCGTGAACAGCCATGTATTCTGCAATTACGTTACTGAGCGGTCCAGTGGGTAAATTTGCACCACCCATCGCGCCAACCTCATCCGCCATATTGTGAAACATCACTGCAGTTAGCGGACCCGCCTCTTTAACAAGTTTCTGATCATCTAACTCATCATCACCCGTTAACACTGCGCCCAGGAAAAATAAATTGGCAGAAAGTGATTCTTTTGATCGACCAGCAGCTGCCCAGATTTCCTGCATCTCAGTCAAAGACTGAGTTGCACCCTGCGCGCCAAAATTAAGCCAACCTGCGCCCATCGCCGCCGTCATTTGTTTTGCTTTAGGACCAAATGCTGAAACCCACAGAGGCACCTCATCATCAAGATTAATCAGCCCTAGGTCAGGGTTCAGAAAACCAATCTTTCGATCTTTGCCTTCAAAATCCCAGTCAACGTGTTCGCCGCGCAACAGCGCCTGCACCCGCTCGACATAAAGCTGCATGCCTTTCAGGGGCAACGCACCCAATCCCATTGTTCGCCGTGCAGTAAAACCCGTACCCACACCAAAGTCGATACGACCTGGTGCTAACTTATTCAGAGATGCAAAGGCATTTGCAGCAACGGGCTCAATTCGATTACTGGGTACAAGTACGCCGGTGCCTAATCTGATCCGGCTGGTTTCATGAGCTGCGAGCGCCATACAAATAAACACATCCGGGTTAAGTAGTTGCGTATCGTAGAACCAGGCTGTGTCGAACCCAAGGTCTTCAGCCTTCTTAACCCATCGCCAAGAATCGACTTCCGATGCAAATGCTACTGAATACTTCATAGTCTTTCTCATTCTCTCATTGATATGTACACCACTCTGGACACGCTTGGGCATCGAGTCAACAAGCATTTAACGACGCCTCGATCGTGATTTGACGTTTTGCCGTTCAATAGATGGTACATTTGAATCTATAAACTAAACCATTTGGAGTCCGCAGTGACGGAGAATAATTCAAGCTCGAACCTGTCTGAAATAAAGCACTTGGACGAGCTCACTAGCATGCTAGAAGAACGTTCAGAATGGCAACAAATCATGGCGCTCGATGCCGAAAAAAAACTGGACGTGTATTTGGACCTAAAATCTCCTCACGCCTATTTAGCCGTTAGACCTTCACTTGAGGTTGCCCGAGATTACCGGGTGCGTATCAATTTTTTGCCTTTTACCCTCAGTTATGAAGCCTACGGCTTAACCACTAGCATCGAACCAGACATGAAGAGACGCCCTCCCTCGGCAGCAGCGGACCGTAAGGCACGAATGTATTATACCGCTGCCCGAGAGTACGCATCACTTCAGGGGCTACCTTTTAGAACACCGCATCGAATGCTCGATTCAACCTTGGCACATAAAGCTTTCTTGTTTGCAAAAACGCAAAACGTGGAAGTGCCTTTTATCATGCAGGTCTATCTCCATGGCTGGGGCAGTGGCTGGCGAACTTATGAACTAGAATCAAATGCACAATTGCAGGCGTCGTTGCTCGACGCAGGAGCGCTTCTAGAAGGATTCGACGAATACATTGCCACCGGCGGGCTAGCCGAGGCAGAACTCGAACGTAGCATGCAAGCAGCGGTTACCACTGGCTATTCGGGCGTCCCTCACTATGTCCTCTTCGATACAGCTGCAAACAGGCAACTGGGGCTATTTGGACGCGAACATCTGGCGCTGATTCGCGGAAAGTTACACCAGGAAGGTTTAGCGCGACACAGTAACGTGTCGCCTGAATTTTCCCATGCCTGGCGCAATCCCAACACCTTGTAAACAGCAAGTTGTAATTAACAAGCATGTTTTATGGGTTAAGTTTTCTTCCCCCAATGCCAACTGGTGTACTCTGTCCTCCGGCTCTCGCCTTGCTCACAACATCACGCAAAGTGAATGCAGTATTGAGCGTATCTTTTGAAGAACTTGGCCCCAGCTCGCCAACACGCACGTATTCGCCTCTATCGGCTGCTAGCCGAAAATCCACAGTAGAACCCGATGCCTCGTCTACCGAACCCGTCGCTCCAAACCCGTGACCTTCATTGGTTTGTGCGGCATTCGTTGCCTGATAACCCATCCGTTGTAGCAGCTTCGGACTCGCTCGCTTTAACACTTCGGGACTGACCGATAGCATCCAATTTTCCTGCTGCCGCACTAACGGATGTTGCATGCCGTTGAGCATGACAATACGAGGCTCCTTCGTGTGATTGATACCCGTGCTATGTAACAGACGACCGTCCGTGATGATCATGGTGCCAGCCTTAGCATCGATATTGATCGCTGGCGGCAATTTGCCGACAGGTTTTTGAGCTCGCATCGCTTCGGACAAAACAAGGTGGCTGCCGGGTATCACAAGCGTGCCGCCATTGCTCTCATCAACGTCAGTAATCGGCGTCAGGATATTAATCGTTAACGGGCTTCTGGAATCGAGCGCGATATCTTGATCTTGATGTAACGCTTGAGGTACACCGCCTTCCAACGAGATTGAGGCGATAAGAGAAGTACAAACCCAGTTCGCACCCAAGGCTTCTGTTACTAGCTGTTCTATCAAGGCGCCGCCTTGAACGACGCTGGGGTGCTGTTCGATAAAACCCTCGAAGCACTCACCCTTATTAATACAGCAATTGATGTTCTGGCCACTCGGCGTTTTCTGAGCAATGCCAGCAAGCCTTTCGCCTTCTGCTTGCTCCAGCACGCGCTGTCGAATGACCGCAACCTGGTCAGCAGAAAGTGCATCTTCAATTTTACAGTAGCCCCACTTAAGCATGTCAGACCGCAGGCGTTCGATGTCCCTAGTCGCCTTTGGCAAATCCACATTTTGCCAGTGAGGATGTTTAGAGCCGATGGTGGTGTCGTAGTATGAGCCCGGCTTGAATTCCCACGTGCCCCACTCACTGCTTCGTTTCGGCGGCACAAAATAGATCTCAGGATTACACTCAAGTACCGATTTCATCGGATCTTTTGCTGATAGCTCTGCATGATACATCTGAGATTCAGGATTAGATTTTGAATCAATGTCAGCAAGGTCAAATTCGGCTGGAATGGCACTCATGTTTCGAATCTCCTCGATTCATATGATGGTTTTTCATGTTGTGTGTCACGATAATTGGAAAATTATATGAAGAAAACATACAAATTACACCCAGATAACATTGTGCCGCTCAACCCCTGAAAAGGGCTTGACCAACCGTCATCTACTTTACTTTAAAAATGCCAATAGCTAGACAAATTGCACCACCGACCATACCAGCCCAAGCCTCAATAGGTGTGTCGCCACTTAATGCCCTACCAATCTGAGATCCAGCTGAGTCATAAATGTTGTAACCCCATATCGCTAGGGCAACACCAACAATGATCAGCACAATCCCGATAATTTTATTGTTCATATTCGATCCAATGAATTTTCAATGTTCAATATCAGTACTGGATCATACATATATATGACCCGTTTGATTCGACAAAAAATAGCGTTTTTTATTGAAATTACTATAAAACAATAATATATTGATGCAAAACAGCAATTAAAGAGCTTCCAAATGAATACAAGAATTCTTTTTCTATGTCGCTCCCTCAGTATTCTCTCTTTTTTCTTCATCGTTATCATCCCGACGACCGTGATACTGATCTGGATTACAGGATCAGAGAGCACACTGTTATCCAGCACGCCACAATATTGGTTCATACCTATCGGGATACACTTCCAGCCGGGCGCTCTAACAGACACTATTCGAATCACTGGGGCGGGCATTTCAATTATTGCCAACCTACCTTTGTTGCTCGCTCTCTGGCAATTACACTGCCTTTTTGAACTCTACACCAAGCTGAACATATTCCAACGAGAGGCAGCTTCGCGCCTAAAGAAGTTCGCAGCGTACATCCTCGTCTTCGCATTACTCCAACCGATTACGGGAGCAGTAATCAGCTTAGTCACGAGTATGAATAATGCAGTAGGACATCGCGTACTATCTATTTCCATCGTTGATACCGATATCGCGACGATTTTACTAGGCGCAACAATGTGCGTTATTGCTTCTGTGTTAGAAGATGCGCAGCGGTTGGCGGATGAAAATAACAGCTTTGTTTAGGTGCAACTGATGCCGATTATAGTCAACCTTGATGTCATGCTAGCCAAGAGGAAACGGAAGTCCAAAGAACTTGCCGAATTCGTTGGGATCACAGAAGCCAATATATCGTTGATTCGCTCAGGCAAAGCAAAAGGCATGAGATTTTCAACGCTACAGGCAATATGTGAATTCTTAGACTGCCAGCCCGGGGATATTTTGGAGTATCAGCAGACAGATTAGAGAAACGGGGGCTCAGAATTAGTCTGCCCTGCGTAAAAAATTCAAAGCAGTATCACTGCTGAAACGGATCTATTTTGCTTGATCCCTCTGGGACCGTTGGCGATCACTAGAAAGCCATAGATCCAATGTGAACATTAGTGTGGCCACACTAACTCGCAATAATCTCCTGAACAGCCCGATGCCCCTGCGCAATTGCCGTTTGCGTATCTGCCTTTGCATCGGCGTCAGAATTGGCGATATGAATATTGCCAAATGGTTGTCGTCCAATCACCCAGGGCTTTTCTTCTTCTTTGTACTTTTCACCCCAGAGTAGACTATTGCTATAAGAATAACCGTGTGGCCAACGGTTAACGGTAATTGCCTCTATGTCTCGATCTGCATCAAATCCGGCCTCAGCCAGGGCTTGATTCAGTTGGTCTTTGGCGTGCTTTTCAAATTCTTCAAAACTTGTACTCAAGATTTGTCTACGCCCTGCTCGCCATTGTTCTGGACCTTTTAACCCTTTAAATAGTGGGACGTGACACATATGAACAATCATGGGCTCATCGGGCGTCTGCGAGCGTTTGTATTTGCCCAGCGAGACAGGATAAGCCAATTCTGCTTGTTTATAAAAACCGCCAGTAAAATACACAAAACTTGTTTTCAGCTTATCAAAAGCCTGCCAGTTCGAAATCAATACTTTGGTATAGACCAAAGGGATTTTCACATTGAATGCTAAGCCCTCTTTTTGTTTGTCAGGCATCTCAGGACAAAGATAGGGAATCGCACTGTTGTAACAAGCCAAGATGCATCTTTTTGCCCGGACTTTATGCGCCTTATCGCCATTTACGTAGGTAATATCTACATTTTTCCCGCTCCTATTATTAAGAGCGTGAACAACCGTACTGTTTAGCCTGATATTGATGTTACGATTTTTTATGTCCAACTGAGAATAGTCAGCCCTTGCAGTGACGACATCCTCCATCGTTGAGCCAGGCATGGCTTCAGGCATTAGTTTTCTAACGAGCAAACGCGCGATAGAAGCATTGCCATCTGGGAAGTGAAAGATATAGGGGTCATCTCCCCGCCCAGCACGCATCGGTAGTGTGTGATCAAGACCAGGTATGCCGCCGTCGTAATATTGAACGGCTGTTGTTGGCACTTCTTCCATATCAACACACCAGAAACTCATACCCCAGTGCTGGTATATGTTGATGACTTGCTCATCGACTTTGCAATAATCTCTCAAATAAGCGGAATACCCTGTTTTGCCTAATAATTCAAACTTTTGCTCTGTCGTGACCCCTGGTAAATAATCGACCTTATCTGTTTGAACACGGATAAAATCGGCACGGGCTTTATCGGTTAATGGTGCTTCTTCCGCAAATGCTATCCAGGCTTTCTCACCATATCCTGTCACATGTTTTGCTTCGCCGAAATTCTCCTGATCGAATACTATGCTGAAACCCATACCCCTTGAAGAATATAGATCTTGTTGGAAGGCGCCATAGAATTTATCAAGATCAATGCCAAGATCTTGCAGTAGCTGCAATGCCTCCGGCGGATAAGATGAAGGTGAATCAATAGCCTCCGTACCGCCATAACCTATTCGAGTATCGCCGTTATGATCAAATTCGTTTCTTTTTGCATGACCGCCAAAATCATCATGGTTGTCCAGGATGAGTATTTTTGCATTGGGATGTTTTTCTAAATAGAAATAAGCTGATGACAAACCACTAATACCAGCGCCAACAATCACGAGATCGTATTCAGCATCCGTTTCCTCAACCTGCCAGTCAGTGCCCATCACACGAGCATGCATCACCTCCCATGAGCCATCATGGCTCCCTCTCAAACCATTCTTGGCAGGAGGATAATAGTTAGCATCTAACGAGAAGCTAATACTGGGAGAACCGAAGGCTTCAGTCCAAGGTGAAAGTAGAGAGCCACCGACGGTGGCTCCTATCACTATTTGCGTTCCATTTAAAAAATCTCGGCGAGTAATATCTTTTTTCATTTTTATTCTTTACCCATTCGATAACAGCAAAATGTTTGACAGCATTGTTTCAATTAAGCACCTCAGGATCATTCGGTATCACGGCTGGGACCTTTGAGGGTTACACCACCGTCCACAACCAAGGATTGACCCGTAACGTATTTCGCCATGTCACTACAGAGGTAGAGTACCGCATTACCGACGTCCCAGCCTGTGCCTTCAATCGCCAGCAATGACGAACTTTTTCTTGCGTCTCTGGCATCTTGGCTCATACCTGCACCGTAAACTAAAGGCGTGTAGACCGGTCCCGGCAGAACGCAGTTAACCCTGATTCCATCAACAGCATGGTCGACGGCCATAGCTTTGCTGAGACTGATTACCGCGCCTTTTGATACAGAATACGCGGTGAGCCCCCTGGGCATAATGGCAGAGATTGAAGAAACATTGACGATCGACCCGCCACCGCTTTGCTTTATTGCAGGAATGGCATATTTACTCATCAGAAACATTGAGTTCACGTTGATCTTCATCACCTGATTCCAACGCGAGAGGCTTTCTTCAACGACAGTACCGCGACTCCCGACACCCACATTGTTATCCAGTATGTGCAGGTGACCGAAGCTCTCTATTGTCTGATCAACCACCGACTTACAAAAGCTTTCATCGGTAATATCACCGGCGAGCGTTATTGCATGTCCACCGATCTCAGTGATCATTTCCGCTGTATGTAGAGCCCGGACCTCATCGCGATCAACCACCACAATCTTAGCCCCAGCCTTTGCCAACAACAAAGCAGATGCTCGCCCGTTGCCGATGCCATCGCCCGCGGCCCCTCCTCCAGTGACTATAGCCACCTTATCCTCAAGACCAAAACCAAACGGAATATCCATCAAAACTCTCCTTAGTGTTGTAGCTTAACGCTGATTCCTTATCGCATCTTTTAATCTGACGCCGTAACATTTTCTAAAACTCACGAATAGCATCTACTGCCAGAACTCATTGATTGGGTCGCGTGGCGGTAGTCCCATTTCCTCTTTCCACGTTGATCTTTTTGGTCATAGCGAGATCGAATGCTTTCAATCTCCGGTTGCCTTGTAGACTCTGGAACCCAGGCTTCATAATTGCAAGTGGTATTGTAATAACAAGACCGCGATGAGCCTCCTCTTCGAGTTTTGCCATGGCGAGATCAGCCTGATCCGCAAGTAGCAGATAACGAGCCTCGTCGATTAGGAAATCAGTGCTGTCAGTGCCTTATTATGACAAGCGGGACAAGACGTCATTTACCCTTGAGAGCGACTTATTAAAACGTGCTCTGTTGCCCGTTTTCTGCAATTTTAAAAGCAATTGCTTATGCCTCCTCACGTCGCCCCAACATATCTAGCGCACTGACACGAATAAACGGAACGGCTTCTTCGCAGCTTTTTCTACCTTAAATGTGCACATCAGAGCCAAACTGTATGTCCGACGGTAATCATGTTCGTCGGTGACTGTTCATAAAGGCTAGTGATTAATCCCATTGCAACAGCCAAGTTGCCCGCAGCAACTTGAGTTTGGACATCCGCCAGCACCAACATAGGATTGGAAAAATCAAGTTCATGGACCTTTTCGATAAGGTCTTGGGCCGAATCTTCTATTCCAAAAGTCCGAAACATAAAAAGCTCGCTGAAAAAACCGGGTCAAGAAAGTGGATCTCGTGAGGTTATATCTTCAATTAGCCTCAAAGCGCCTTTCATGTCCCCAGCGGCTGACTTCGAGTTGTATAGCCATAGGGAGGAATTATCCCTCGTAACCACATGGTACAGACAGAGCCCAGCCCAACCATCAGCAGGTTCGGGATCCAGTTGCAGCGCCATGTCGAGAAAACCTTTGACCCGACTCGTTGCATCAGTTTCAGGCAGCATGCCGTAATTGGTCTCAGACAGCAGGACTGTTGTACCGGGTTTCCTGACAGAACCTTCGAGGATATGTTCTACCCATAGAGCGCGACCTATGCCACGTAGATCACTATTGTGTCCTTGAATGCCAACGATGAGGTTCGCCCTGCAACTCGGAGTTGTTTAACACATACCAAAGAATTCAGAATTCCTTCTGTAATACCGTCGGAGAAAAACTCCTGTTCCTTGTCTGAACTCATGTTGACAAACGGCCGCACAGCCATAATCGAACAATCCAGCTTGCGACTCGTGGTTCTAGTAATAGAGACACTGCGGTCGACCTCAGATTTTTTTTTAAGACCATCTGCTGTTAGCTCATACGCCCATGACGCAATCAGTGCAGCTAAACCAGTTAAGTAGCAACCACTGGCGCCCATCACTTGACGTACGAAACTATAACCGCCATCCGCAGTAGGAATAACCGCAGACATCGCTGCCAACGACAACGCTAGAGTAAAGTACATAATCGCCATCAGCACTGCGGCGACTGCAAAACCACCCCAACCAGCGACGCCAACACCAAAACTCCAACCGACTAGCATTGATCTATATGATGTTCTGATATTGTGTCACCTCTTACCGTGTTCTAGTCGACCGAATCGGCGCTCTAACGGCTGCCTTCATAACACTGCAGTTTTCCAATGCAATTACCAGCCATAAAGTTAGTCAAGGTGAAAACATCTAGAATATTACCGACACTGCCCCTAACCGACGTGCTAAGTTCAACTAATATAGTGTAGTGTAGAGTGAAACAACTAACACGAGCGATCGTATGAATTCACCAAAGCACCTCGAAGGATTGAAAGTTCTCGATTTTTCTGCCGTCTATGCAGGTCCAATATGCGCAAGGTTCCTATCTGACTGTGGCGCTTCAGTCATTAAGGTTGAAACGCCAGAAGGTGGCGACATCACCCGCGGACCAGAGGGCATTAGCCGAGTCTTTGCACATTTTAATGCGGGCAAGCAAAGCGTCGCCATCGATTTAAAGAAGGCTTCTGGGCAGGCACTCGCCCATAAGTTGATTGCCGATGCAGACGTCGTTATTGAAAACTTTCGACCCGGCGTCATGGCGGGTTTTGGTCTTGATTATGATTCTGTAAAAGATGCGCGGCCCGATTTGGTCTATTGCTCAATTTCTGGTTTCGGCCAGACTGGTCCTTACGTGCATCGAGCCGCCTATGCACCCATCGCACATGCTGCGAGCGGGTTTGATATTGCACATACCCAGTCGCAGGGTGATGCGGAAGGGAGACCAGCGATTTGGGGCATCATGGTTGCCGACATGCTTACCGGCTCCTATGCTTATGGCGCCATTCAATCGGCGTTACTTGGCCGTGAGCGAACCGGCCAAGGCGAATATATCGATGTCACTATGATGGAATCAATGATGATGCTGATTCCGGGTCAGGTTCAAATGGCGCAAATCGATAGCCCACCACTGCCAGGTGGATTCCATCCTATAAAGGTCAGCGACGGCTTTGTGATGGTCTGTGTCGTTTCAGAAAAGAATATGCGAGGTTTGTGCACAGCCATGAATCGGCCTGATATGTTGGAGGATGAACGATTTTCGCGGATCAATCGAATGCCCAACATAAAACAGCTCGTCGCCGAGATTGAAACATGGTCCAACGCCCTCTCAGCACAAGAGTGTGAAACACGGCTCAATGAAACAGGTGTACCCTGCAGCCTCTACAATCGGATAGGGGATTTGTTCGATCATCCACAGATGTTGGAAAGAGGATCATTTAAAACATTAGAAGACAAAATTGGACCATTTATGATACAAAATATGCCATTTCAGTTCAGAAATATCGATGCCTCAACATCAACGGAGGTGCCTCTGCTGGGCGAGCAGACTGAAGCGGTACTGCAGCAGGTATTAAATCTTTCTAAAGCTGAAATAGATAAGCTACGGACTGAAGGCGCTATTCCCTAGTAGCCCATCGCCCCACGTTCGAGATGGCAAGTGAAAACCGAAATAAAACAGATTAGCGCTACCTCGCTAACCTACTTGATTAAGCCGAAAGCTAATCATGTATCAACTGCGGATTCTAAGGAGTGAACATTTTGAAAAAAGATAGCGAACAGCAAGAAGCAGAAGATGGTGTCAGAGCAAATATCGCCCAGATAGCAGAAGCCATTAACGAACAGAATTTGAACAAATACGGTAGCCTTGTCACTACTGACTTTGTCAATATGAACAAAGATTTACAGGGGGGTCTAACGACAACGTTCAGTAGGCAGGAACGGCTTGACGTACTGAAGGTCTATTTCGAGAATAATCCGTTCATCACAAATGCAAAAATGGAAGCGACAGAGGTTTTTGCTGATGGCGACAGAGCATTTGCGCACATTGACGGCATCCTCAAATTGACACCTAAAAAAGGCTCAGAGCTCAGCGGGTTCACTTTATTCATCGATCTTTATCTCTGTTTCCATAAAGCAGACGAACTCGGATGGTTAAGTGAACGTTCGATGGGCATAGAGAAGTCGCGTTCGGATGACTGACCCAAAAAGGTTTGGCGGCGACAGAACATGAAATCGCAGCAATACCATTACAAAGTCGTCATTGCCTACAAGGGCAGCCATTATTTTGGCTGGCAAGATTTAGGTGATGGCGGCAAAAAACCCACTGTTCAATTTGCCATCACACAAGTATTACAAAAAATCTGCAAGTTCACTGATTGCAAAGTCTCCGCCGCCAGTCGCACAGACGCTGGTGTTCACGCCCGAGGTCAGGTGGCAAAGCTTTCAACAGGTACGGATATCCCTGCTGAGAAACTTCAACTTGGTATGAATTCGCTGCTGCCAGATGACATCCGAATTATGGCATGCACTCATTGTTTGCCAGAGTTCAACGCGAGCCAAGACAGTGTCAGTAAAATTTATCGCTACTATTTTTCTTTGGATAAAGTTAGTACACCTCTGCTTAACGATATGGTTGCTCACGTCGTTTTGTGCGATGACTTGCAGAGCGACAAGACGCAAAGACTTGAGGCGATGCGCCAAGCGTGTGAATATTTTGTAGGCGAATATGACTTCTATAGCTATTCAGTGAATAACAAACAGGTTAAATCTACCGTACGCCAGGTCTTACGATTTGATTTGCGGCGGGCGAACTTTTCAGACATGTCCGATAACACCCATTACTTCGAGATTGAAGGCACAGGCTTTCTAAGGCAGATGATTCGATATGTTATTGGCGCACTGTTCGAACTTGCAAGAGGTAAAATAGTTGTTGCAGAGATTCAAGCTGCGCTGCATCAGCACAATGAGCATAAGCTCAGCGCCAAGGCCAAAGCCCGAGGACTACACTTGATTCAGATTAACTACTGAATCAACCTGAGCTTTTCGTCACCATTTCAGAACCGCCTGTGCAGCGGGCCGTTCGCGATAGCGTTCGTCCCACTCTCTCAGCAGCGGACGATCTCCAAACACATCGACTTTGACGAATCGCATGAACTGCAGAGATGCCTGTAGTGTGCAATCCGCTATCGACACTCTGTCGCCAAGAAACAATGGACGACCGTCACCAAGCAACCTCTCTAGATAGTCCATAGGCTTTTGCATCGCCTGATGCAGCAAGACTGCTTTCTCAGGATCGGCGGGTAATCCTAGCGGAGAATTGGTTGCGTGCCCATATCCACCCATCGGGCCAGCCACTCGGATATCAACTATGCGCTCTACGTCCCTCGCGTGACCCTTCTGTTCTGCCGTACCCGTTAACAACGTCTCGTTCAGGAACTTATCTTCCAAATATTCAATGACTGCTAACGACTCCACGATGTAGGAGCCGTCATCGAGCTCCAGCACCGGCAATGAACCAAACGGGTTACGGGCAAGATGTTCAGGTTCATGGTTGTGGCGCTTCACTGTGTTGACTGTGATCTGTTCGATGTCCATCCTAACGCCAAGTTCAGCGCGCTCGGCGATGTACAACATGACCTTAGTGGGGTTAGGCGCAAGCGCCACCTTATATAGCTTCATCAGAGTTGCTCCACGATTTCGACGATTTGTTCTAGTAGCTCAAAGCGTGCCGGTCCCAATGGGCCGGAACCATCTAGGCCAAGTTTTAGGGTTGTTACACCCGCATCACGATAGATCCGAAGCCGCTCGCGCACCATGTCTACCGTGCCCAGCGCTTGGAATTTTGTGACCATGGCATCCGGCACACGTTGGGCTGCTTCTTCGCGCTTACCGTCGATCCACAGGGACTGAATTGCCCGTGCATCCTCTTCGAAGCCCGCGCGTTTGAAAGCGTCGTTGTAGAAATTGACTGTTGCCGACCCCATGCCACCCATGTTGAAGGCGACGGCAGGCCGCCGCTTCTCGATCATGGCTTCCACGTTTTCGCCAATCTCGATTCGCGCCGATACGCACAGATCAATGTCTGCCAGTGTCCGTCCAGCAAGTTCTGCGCCTTCGCGAATGTAAGACAAGTGCGCCTCGGGGTGATCCGGCGAAAAAGAGGTGCCGAGCCAGCCATTGGCGGCTTCACCTGTATACTTCAGAGAGTTCGGACCCAGCGTCGCTAGGTAGATCGGTACTTCGGCTGGTTCATGCGCTATTCGAATAGACTTACCTTCGCTGTTCCTTAAAGGCAGTTGGAAGACCTGCCCCTCGTAAGATACTTTTTCACCGGCGAAGATCAAGCGACAAATCTCAGTAGTTTCCCGAAGCCTCGACAGCGCTGGGTTGTAGCGCACACCGTGCAGTCCCTCTACCACCTGCGGGCCGCTGGCGCCGAGACCCAGAATGAATCGACCACCAGTGAGGTCGTGCATCGTAAGAGCGGTCATTGCCGTCATTGCAGGCGTTCTAGCTGTCACCTGCATAATCCCTGTTCCTAACTTGATCGTGCTAGTCTTGTCTGCCAAGTACGCAAGCGGCGTTACCGCATCACTCCACCAGGCTTCACCGGCATAGGCGGCATATACCCCGAGCTGTTCCGCGTGTTGGACCCACTCGGTGGTAAGTGCCAGTTTGTCTGGCTCGGTCCGGCCAATCTCAATTGCGAGTTTCATGCTTCTCCTTGGCTTAATTTTCCCAACGATTAATAAATGTCTTTTCCTGTGCCGATATTCTGGAGACAGGACCAAATTTACCTAATGGATAGCCTATAGGTATGGTGACGACTACGCCAAAGCTATCGGGTATATTAAAATACTCGTGCAACTCGTCTTCAAAAACCTGATGCATCGTCGTTAACGCAGCACCCAAACCAACGGCCCGACAAGCCAAGAGAATATTCTGAACACAGGGATAAACAGCGCCAAAATTAGGCGGAGCCAAACCAATACGATCTTCTTCAGCCACCTTGAATGGCCAGTCTCGCTCTCCACACACCATCAATAAATAAGGTACGTCTTGCAAGTGATCCATTTGATGATAAATAGCTCTTAGCTGCCCCCGTGACGCTTTCTCACCTCTCTTTGAAGCATCTCTGGGCAGACCAAACCGTGTTTCCATTGCTTCAGCATAGCGCTCTGCAAACCAGTGTTTACGCTCATACTGACTAACTAAAACAAACTTCCACGGCTGTGTATTCTGCCCGGAAGGCGCTTGCACGCCTGCATTAAGCACCTTCCATATAAGATCCATGGAAACAGGATCACTTTTAAGTCGGCGCATAGCCCTCATATTGCTGGCAAGATCGAAAAAATCCAAGTCGATTTCCGATGTTTCCATTTAGTTTTCTCCTTCCCCGCGTCTACGAGCTAGTGTGTGAGATAGTGTGCCAGATAGTTAGCAAGTTTAACCGCCGTGAGTTCTCAGGTGCTGCAGCAGTAAGTCGGTGAATACACCAGGTGCTTCATCCGTTACGAAGTGACCAACCCCGGGCAATTGAATGAACTCGAAGGGACCATCAACCATCTCACGTGTACCCTCAGCCGCAATCCGGCCAACGGTTGAGTCATTTGTTCCCCAGGTATAAAGGGTAGGCATTGTGATTGACGATAACTCGGCAATATTGATTGCCGAATCGCGCGCAGCGCGGTACCAGTTGATCGCTGCGTTGAGCGCTTCACGGTTGCCGAGGGTTGCAAGGTAGACCTCAGCATCGACTGCTGGAACTCCTCCCCACTCAATGTACATTTGACGCAAGCCTGCTGCATCGTTGGCCAGCAGAACATCAGCGGCATCAAGGCTCTGAAACTTCTTGTGGTGCCCCGCCCTTGAAACCTGAGTGGTATCGTTGGTCAGTGCGCTTATGAATGACACAGGATGAGGTCTCGAAATGACGGCCAGAGTGGCAACCCACTCTGGGTGCAAAGCAGCGATGCACCAAGCGATTTGACCTCCCCAGTCGTGCCCTACGAGATGAAAACGCTTGTAACCAAGAGCCGTTGCAATCGCAAGAGTGTCTGTGACCATTTCTTCAGGTCTGTAGGCATCAATTTCCGCCGGGCGTGCGCCACTGGAATAGCCGCGAGCATCAAAAGCGCAGCAGCGGTACCCCAGGTTTGCCAGCGCTTTCAATTCTGCACGCCAAGTATGTCGAGTCTGCGGAAATCCGTGCAGCAAGAGCACTAGTTTGCCGTCCTCAGGTCCACCGAGATCGACAGTGAAACGAAACCCTCTCGCTTCGATGATCGTGGTTGTAACAAGCATTGTTCACCCTTAATTGAAACGCCTGGTTATTATTTCTTCAGCGCCTGTACTAACAGTTTAAGGTTTAGCTCTCTATTTTTTGCAACAGAAGAGATACCATTAAAGATCAGTCCTTCCTGATCAGGCTCGGACATCAACGCACCTTTACCAATCAACAGACTTGCTGTTCCGTGAACAAAAGACCAGACAATAGCACCTAGTTCAATGACAGGTTTATCTAGAAAAATCTCGGCAGCGATGCCCGCCTCTATTGTATCGAGCACGTCTTGAAAGGATTCCGCACCTACCCGATGCAATTCAGCATCAGGCGGGTATCCACCGACATTTGAATCGAAGAACAGTTGGTATTTCTCGGGGTTTTTCTCAGCCCAATTAATGTAAGCAAGCCCTTGTTGAATGAGCACGTTCTCTGGATCGGATCCGGCTTCCTCCCTTGCCGCCCCAACCTCATCTCGGAGTAATTTGAAGCCAAAAATAGCCAACGCAACGAACAGGGCACCTTTGGATTCAAAATGCCGATAGGGTGCGGTTTGTGATACGCCAATATCCCGCGCGAGACCCCGCAGGCTCAGCTCATAAGTACTTTTAGTTTTGAGGTGCTCAAATGCTGCGTCCATCAATACCTGACGAAGATCGCCGTGATGATAGCTGCGGGAAGGGCACGCTAAATCTTTCGCTTTATGATCTGCCATATTGCATTTTTTTGTTGCTGTGAAGGAAGTTTACCCTTGTTATGTTGACAATGAAAACATCTCATGTTTACACTGCATACATTAATGTTTGCACTGAACACATTTATGTTTAGGACATGACAAATGATCCTTTGAAGAGTAGCAATACGATGTTGAGAGCAAAAACGCCTAACGTGTCGAAAGTGAATAGGGAATTGAGCTTGCTAATTGCAAGCTCGCTCATCAGCCTGTTCATTTCAAACTTCACCTACGCTACCCCTCTTTCCGTGACGACCATGGAGCTTCAATTACAGGACAGCTACACAATCGAGCGATCCTACGGTGGCGAGCTCACTTCTCGGCGAGCTAGCGACATGGGGTTTGAAACGCCCGGCGTCATCGGTCACGTTTTTGTTGATGAAGGTGATTCAATCGCCAAAGGCGAACCCCTCATTGCCCTCGATGGAGCATCCCTCAGCGCAGATATTAGCGGCGCGAAAGCACGAGTTTCTTCTGCTAAAGCCAGTTTGCACGCGAAACTTGCAGAGTTAGACCTGGCGAGACTCACCCTAAAAAGAAGTCAGCAACTATCAATCGAAGGTCATGTATCTGGACAGGAATTGGATGAACTGTTGCAGCGTTTTCGTATTAGCGAAGCCATGTTGCTGGTCGCAAAAACACAAGTGTCGCAGGCAGAAGCTGATTATCGGAAAGTTGAAGTCATGCTACAAAAGTCGGTTTTGAAAGCACCATACGACGCCATTGTGCAACTTAGAAATATCGATGAAGGAAGCATCATCAGTCCGGGACAAACTGTTATCCGGTTGCTGGAGCAAGGTCACGTCGAGGCGCGAGTTGGTATCCCGGAAGCCATCGTTCATTTATTGGACAGCGAGACAACTTACCTTTTTTTTACAAACGATCAATCTGTACCAGGGCGCCTGAAAGCAACGCTACCAAGGGTGGATGAAACCACAGGTACAGTGACAGCGCTGTTTACGCTCGATACAAACCAAACTTATCTGGGCAGCCTTGTGACGATGCAGTTACAGGTACAGGTATATTCGTCGGGCTTTTGGGTTCCTATTTCAGCAATATCTGAAAGCCAGCGCGGACTTTGGTCGGTCCTCGCGATTGAGGGACCCGATGAGAATGCCACCATCGAATCGAGACTCGTTGAGATAATCCATCACGGCCAGGATGCTGTTTTTGTCAGAGGCACGTTGCGCGATGGTGAGCACATTATTTCCAGCGGCGTTGGGCGCGTGGTTCCTGGTCAAACAGTCAGAGTTGCCAAACGGGAACAACCCTTCTCATTAACAGGTAGCTAAACGCGATGTCTGATTCACTTTCTTCTACGCTAGGTAATATTTTCTATCGCATGCCGCGCCTAACATTTCTGGCGCTAGGTTTTATTATTGTCACGGGTCTCTCTTCGTTTATGAACCTTCCACGTGAAGAAGACCCCTCTATGACAGAACGGTTTGGGTTTATTGAGACCCAACTATCGGGTGCATCAGCAATCCGCATGGAAGCGCTGGTGACAGAAAACATAGAAACGGGCCTACGTGAAATCCCTGAGATCAAAACCATCTCGTCGATAAGTCGCGCCGGGCTTAGTTTTGTTTCAGTTGAGTTTTTCGATTCAGTAAAAAAGGAACAGGTCGATCTTATTTGGTCAGAAGTCAGAGATAAGATGAGCGATGTTGAGGCCGTCTTACCACTGGGCACCACAAGCCCTTTTGTTAATCCTAGCGGACCCGTAGCAGTCACATTGGGAATCGCCATCACTAGCGACGACACGCCCATTTCTATATTAGAGCGGGTCGCGATAGAGTTACGTCTTCGACTAGCAACACTGCCCGGCACCAAGGAGACAGAAATCTTTGGCGAGCCTATTCAGGAAATACTGGTCGAGGTAGACCCACACGCGATGGCGCGATTGAACTTATCTATCGGCGCCGTTATCCGCGCCATTGAAGGGTCTGACACGAAAATCGCCGCGGGCAGTTATCAATCCAACAACAACAATCTGATTGTTGAAGTCAAAAATGAGCTGAGCTCCATCGAGCGCATCAGTGCTATTCCTATTGGTCAACATGCCGACGGACATTTTCTTAGATTGTCCGATATTGCGAACTTAACGAAAGCCTATGTTGATCCAGCCCAATCACTTGCCCTTATTCACGGCAAGCGAGGCATCGTCGTGGCAACGACAATGGAAACTGGGCGGCGGGTTGATCAGTGGTCGGTACAGGCAAAAAAAATAGTAGAGGATTATCGACGAGAACTACCGGCAATGATCGAAATGGAAACAATCATCGATCAAAGCCATTACACCGATGAACGTCTCTCAACATTGGTCATGAATTTGTTGATGGCGATTGTGCTTGTACTGCTCGCGCTTTTCGTTCTGATGGGTATACGTTCGGCCTTGATTATCGGCGCTGCGTTACCCATGACGATGTCCATGGTATTGACCGGCTTATATTTTCTTGAAATACCCCTACACCAAATGTCTGTTACCGGTCTGATCATTGCGCTTGGTTTATTAATCGACAACGCCATCGTGATCATTGAGGAATACAAACACCAAAGAATAAAAGGTAAAGCATTCGACGAGGCCATTGCCTCAGCTGTCAATCATCTATTTGTGCCTTTACTAGCGTCGACGGCGACAACAGCGTTTGCCTTCTTGCCCATTGCTTTAACGCCTGGCGGTATTGGCGACTTTACAGGAGCGATGGCCGTTGCCGTAGTGCTATCCGTTTGTGCATCGTTCACTTTAGCGATGACGATTATTCCCAGTATCGCTGCGTTCATCGACGAGAGATTTCCACCTAGTAAATCATCACATTGGTGGGTCTCTGGCATCAGCATTCCACGTTTGACAGCGCTGTATACACGTTCAGTCAAGACGGTTTTTAAGCACCCTATCCTAGGCATCCTCATCAGCCTCATACTACCGATCTGCGGCTTCCTGGTGGCCGGCTCCATGACCAGCTCGTTTTTTCCGCCCGTCGACCGCAACCAATTTCAGTTACAACTCACTTTACCTTCGAGTGTCTCGTTGCAAGAAACAGCCAATGAAGCCAAAAAGGTGCAAGCCGTTATTGACACTGTGCCTGAGATAATAGAAAGCCACTGGTTCATTGGCGAGGCTTCACCCCGTGTCTATTACAACATGATGGGAGATCAGAACGGTGGCGTTTCAAGCTATGCGAATGCGTTTATGACAACGGCTGACGTCGATGACCCGCGACGGATACTACCGGACCTTCAGCGGCGACTCATGACTGAAATTCCAGGCGCCCGAGTCATGGCAATGCCATTCGAGCAGGGCCCGCCGTTCTCTGCGCCTGTAGAAATTCGAGTGCTAGGCCCCGACCTGAATGTACTCAAACAACTGGGCGAAGATATTCGCCTAATTCTGTCCGAGGTGCCTGCTGTTACTTATAGTACGGCAACGCTGTCTGCAGTCATTCCGCAGATATCTATCTATCCCAATGAAAACCAAACTCGATTGCGCGGCATCAGCAATCAAGATATTCCAATGCAACTCAACGTTGGGTTAAACGGGGCTATCGCAGGTACGGTGATGGAAGGCACGGTTGAGGTGCCAGTGCGCGTAAGGCTGAGTGGAGGTTCAAGATCTGACCTGTCCCACCTATCAGCTTCTCCTATTTTGAGTTCACTTAACTCAAGCCGAAACACTGGCTACAGCGGGGTACCGCTTGAACAAATCGCTTCGATACAACTGGAACCTTCTCCAACGCGAATTGATCGGTATCAAAACGAACGCATAAATACTGTTTCAGGTTTCCTTCTACCCTATGCATTTCCAAGCGTGGCGGTAGAAACATTTAGAGAAAAGTTTGCAACCGCCAGCCTCGTATTACCCGAAGGGTATCGAATTGAGTTTGGCGGCGAAGAAGAACAACGAGGCGACGCGGTATCGAAAATCATCGCCACCTTCCTCTCATTTCTCTGGATGATGGTGGCTGTCATTGTGCTGTCGCTAAACTCCTTTAGGTATGCGGGCATCATCGGACTGGTTGGTGTCTTATCCGTAGGTCTTGCGCTGTTAGGGGTTTGGCTCAGTGGATACCCGCTAGGCTATACCGCGCTGATCGGCACTTTAGGCTTAGTCGGCTTGGCTATTAATGGCGCTATCATTGTGTTGTCAGCTTTGAAAGCTAGCAGCGCAGCAATTGCCGGAGACATCGAGACTGGCACTGTCATTGTCGTCGATGCAACCCGGCACATCGTATCGACGACAATCACAACAATTGGTGGATTCATACCGCTTATTATTTTCGGCGGTCACTTTTGGCCCCCCCTTGCGATGGCAATTGCGGGCGGCGTGACAGGTTCGGCAATTCTTGCGCTATATTTAGTCCCCGCGATGTTTAGTTTTTACGCACAAAGAGATCAGAAGAAACTAAACCGTCAGAAAAACACAAAGAAAAACACAGCATCAACAATGGAATTGCCGTCCCCGCTTACAGCACAACATTGAAACAGGCAAACAGATAGCGGCCAATAGCAATGACTGGGTAGTAGGACTCGCCAATGTCAGGCGTTTCATTCGTAACATTGTTAATCCCTACATAAACTGTCACTGCTTCATTGAAGGTATAGCTACCGTAGATATCGTGCGACAGACCTTGGTTAAACTGCAGATATTCTGCTGCCACAATATTAGGGTTGTGACGCACGGTCACATCGTCGAAACGATCGGTTTCGCCGAAGTAGGGAAGCTGTCAGCGTAGGGATGCGTTATCTTTTTGCCACGCAACATCCAGGTTTGCTTGCCACTTAGCCAGCCCTTTTTGACCTGCCATCGAGACCGGTGCAGCGCTAGGTAAGTTCGTCATCTGCAGGTCTCGCAAATGATTACCGAACAAGCGAGTGTTATAAGTACCCCAATGATTCGTGTCCATTCGATAAGCAAGGGTAAAATCCATGTCTCCCGTTTTGAAAGTTTCCACATTTACCACTACTGAGTAGAACTATTAATTGTGCCGCCACTGGCTCGCGGCACAACTCTTGATCACAGGAATTGGTAATTTTTCAAAGGCATGACCCAATCAATCGCCGCCGGTGGCGGTGAACTCTCACCGAGCAGATTAATCGGCACGCAATCGCCTTGTCCGGCATGCAGGAACCGGCCCAGGTGCCAGGCAGCGGGTCGTAAGTATTCCATTCCTTTTGTTGAAGATTAAAAGGTTCTTCTGTTGGATCTAATGCTTACGCGCAGACAATGTCGCTACTTGCTGGGTCGACTACAGCGTCTACTGCTGCAGCAAAGCGGTCGGTAAAGCGCTGGTTTAAAACTTGGTCTGCACACCGCTTTCGCCGTAAGTATCGGAGACTTCAAACTCGAAGACTTTGCCAATGCCACCTCGTACACCGAACACGGTTCTCAAGGTTTCACGTTTTGTGTCATCAACCCGAACGCCTATATCCCAATTATCCCGACTGATAAGCAGCGGATTGCCGGCTGCAGTCGCCTCGATGTTTGCAGATGTAAACGTTGGACCTGGAAACAACACCAAATAGCCATCGAAAATCGGCTTGTTCGTGGCAACACGAGTGTTTCTGCCGCAGGCAAACGCTGAGAAAATGTTAACCCCATCAGAAACGTCAAAATCAGCCAGCAAATTAATCGCCTGCCGTTCTTGTTTGGGTAAAAGGTCCGTCAGGCACTCGGCCAAAGGCACGCTGACGATGGTTAACGCTATCATCGAGCGTCTCAACCAAATAGATGGGGATGATATTGATGCCTTCATCCAGTGCCAGGCTCATTGCGAGATTTCAGTGTTCAGATACAAGAGAACGCGCTGAGACGAAAAACAGAACAGTGCTCGCGCCTAAAAGAGAATCACCAATCGCGGACAACCAATTCGAACCCAGTGTAATGCTGCCAGACCCTACCTTCACCCCTTAGCTTTCGAGCCATTCAATATCTTTAGAGACAATATAGCTGTCTTTATAAGCGTAAGAGATGAATACGTAAGACTCTGGGGTGATTTCAGATTGAGCAGGGAGTTGGCTGGTTTCACTACCAGAAGCCGCAGACTTTGGTTGACGGGCTTCGTCTTTCATTCATGCAGGAGCGGAAAAGGCAGTGATCGGCGCCACTGCCTGATAGCGACGTTTGCTCACGGTTTTGATATGTTTTGCTTCTTTTGCAGAATCACCCAAGGCGGTGCGAATATGGCGAATATGGCGGTGGGGTGGGTGGTACTTTCTTCGACAACGCTATTAGTACAGAAAGTTTCCAGTAGCTCGCTTGCTGACACAATACGATCGCTGTTTTCGACGAGATGCACCAATACATCCATCACGCGTGGCAACAGCTGACTCGTTACACCATCAAACGTGACTGTACTGAAGTCCGGCTGAATTTCGAAATCACCCCAAGACCGACGAGGATCCGCATGTACTGAGCTGTTGGTTTTGCGTCTAAATACCTATTTACTCTAACCATATCGTCAATATCTATTTCCTCTAACCAGACTGAGCCCGTAGTATTGGACATACAGTTGATCAATATTAACCAACTAGACAATAAAC
>JBLHWY010000047.1:0-38133 GCA_047629195.1 Candidatus Azotimanducaceae bacterium | reverse complement strand
GCCCGGTATTCTAAGCGTTCTACTGTCGCAACCGCCGTCTTCTTAGTGGTCGGCATGGTAACAGCAACCCTGGTGTCCTGGTCATGAACCTTATAGCAGCGCTAGCTGCAGGTACGATCTTCGGCACAGGCTCGTCGATTTAAGGCATGGCGGACCCTAACAATGTCCTTGAGTTTCTTACTTTGAATAAGATGTGGCGTCCAAATCTCATTCTGGTGATGGGAAGTGCGACCACAGTCACTGCTATTGGCTATCTCTTAGTCAAAAAACGAATAAGACCTATCTGGGCACCTTCGTTCAGCGAACCTAGTACTTCAAAATCGATTTACCATTGATTGGCGGGGCAAGCTTGTTTGGCTTCGGCTGGGGGCTGGCCGGCTACTGCCCCGGACCCGCGGATCGTTGGCGTGTTTCAGTTCGACGCGCGAGCTCTGGCATTTTTAGCCGCTTTTCTGATCGCATCAGGCGCTTATGAACTCTATCGGATTTATATCAATAGAACATCTCGCGACGGCGTCATCACTGACAACAGGAGTACCGGACTATGGCGGCAATGGATGCTTGCATGTATCCAATTTACGTTCACCATTGGGGATCACGTCATATTCCCCGCATTTTCTATCGGGCTGACAGCCTATCTGGCTGTGTTAGAAACGCTGTGGCTCACCACTGGGACGGCGAATTGAAAAACTTGAAGGCATGGCCGCGCGAAGAGTAGCCGAACGTGTTTATTGTTTTCTATAACTCTCGCCTAATGGTCGCCCTTGGTGTTGCCATGATGTGCTTAGGTGTTGTGAGCCTGTGGCTTCGCTGGCGAGCAGCCCTCTAAAATCGACGCTGGTTTGCGCGGGCAATGTTTTTTATGGGGCCAAGTGGCGTCATCGCTCTAATTGCGGGCTGGGTGACGACTGAAGTAGGACGGCAACCATATACCGTCTATGGCTTATTACGCACGGCGGACTCCGTATCGCCAATCGACGCTCCGGCAGTTGCTGTATCCTTGATGGCTTTTGTCGTTTGCTACTTCATCGTTTTTCGTGCTGGTATGATCTATCTTTTTCGAGAACTACGTACGCTTCCAAGTACAACCTCAATCCCATTGTTAGAGTCCAACCAGATTAGGTCATCCAATGTAAAGGGCCACGTTTATGACGGGTGCACGATGATTGACTTACCGCTAGTATCGGCGATCATGATTGTCTTGGCCGTACTAACATACCCACTGTTAGATGGATTTTCTCTTAGCCTGGGCATATTGTTGTGTATCAAACCTCTGTTGTTGCCACTCGTCGGCACAGTGTTTGTCTTTATTGTTTTACTCAGCACGTGGACCCCGTTTCTCGATGATTGTTTGATGACGCGCTGGTTTGTGTTTCCAAACGTGATTTGGCTAGCGCCAGTGCCTGCTTTAGTCGTTGGGGTCACATTCTTTCTTGCACGTGCCATGATACGTGGCGCGGAACAAAAAACGTTCTACTTGGCTAAAGCCTTATTCGTTGTCATTTTCATTGGATTCGGTATTAGCACCTATCCCTACATTGTTCTGCACGGCATTACGATTGGGGAGGCAGCAGCGCCAGACTCCAGCTTTAGCTTTCTGCTCGTTGGCACACTCATCTTACTACCACTGATTATCGCCTACACAGTACACAGCTATTAGGTGTTCCGTGGCAAGGTGCATAACGTGTCTTGCTATTACCAATCATGAAGCAGTCATTGTTAAGGGCCGGCTGGTTCATCTTGCGCTATATGGGAGGTCTGCTATTAGTGACAGACATCGCTTACGGCATACGATTATGGATTGGCATGTCTTGACCAGAAACGTTATCTGAAATCTACTGAGCCTGGGGCTGTGTCGCCTCAGTCACTTGATTGCGCCCAGCTTTTTTACTTTGATACAACGCCTTGTCAGCCATTTTTATAATATCTTCAGCAGAATCGGCTCGGGCGGCCTTCTCAGCGACGCCCGCACTTATCGTCACGGATACTTTTTGCGAGGCACTTCTGAAAGCGCCCTTCTTCCTGAGCGACTTCTCGCCTTTGTCCGCGTCCACGCGTTCAGATTCCCTAATAACCATTTCATAGTTTTCGATATTCTTGCGAACTTCATCAGTGAAGAAGGTTGCGTCAGCAAGCAGTTTTCTCTTAAACACCAGCATAAATTCTTCGCCTCCATAACGAAAAGCTTTGCCGCCGCCTCTCACCTGATTAATTCTAGCAGCCACCATTTGTAAAACCTGGTCACCCACATCATGCCCGTGAGTATCATTAAATTTTTTAAATTTATCGATATCTACCAAGGCAATAGCATATTGATTCCCAAGTGTGCCGAGGTACTCATTAAGCGCACGTCGCTGAGGTAATCCTGTGAGTTCATCCAAATAGGCCATCTTGTATGAGTCGCTAATCACAGCCAGAACAAGGAAGGTGCTGGCAACAACGACAAACAAAGAAAACCCATGTTGATAGGGAAGACTAATCGCCAATAACATAGCAATGCAGGTGTTGGTAATACCGTAAACACTCGGAGTGGGCCTTAAATAGACCAGCACTACCAAAGAGATAATACTCGCGGCTAAAAGCAAGGTGGTGACATGACTCAACGGGCTATAGCTAAACTCTGCTAAGTCAGGCGACTGAAGAAAATGTTGAAATGGATCTAGGTTAAAACCCATAACCAATTCAGGTCTTGAGACTAGCCAACCAACAGCGCCCACCTCTATCAGAATAAAGATCAGCCTGTAGATACCCTGGGTCGAAAAACTACTGCGCTCTGGTAGCAATGCCAGCACAAACATGTTTAACGGGAACAATCCATAAACTAAGAGTTCTAACAAGGGTGGAGATATCATTTGTCCCGCTAACAATAGATACAAACACAAGAGTATCCCTGCCAGAAAAACGCGCCCACGATTAAAAGCGGCTGCAAGTACAACAACCACACCAGCCATAAACCAGGGTGCTAAGCGCCATACCAGTGCTGGAATTTCAGGGAGACTTGTTTCGAATTCACGTAGAAAAATATACGCGGCAAAACATACAACTACGGGCAACCACCAGGGTGCGAACAACCTGCCGGCATAGCTAGCAAGTTGTTCTGATTGAAAAAAACTCAACCCTTAAGTTTGTTTTTAAAACGTCGCATGCCACCTAACCAACGGTCATAGTCATTCGCTTTGCGCTGAAAGTAGGTGGCAACCTCTGGATGTGGCAGCACTAAAAAGCGTCCTTCTTCCATGGCTTCTATGCAGGTGTTAGCAACATCTTCGGGCTCAAGTACACCATCGGCAGATGCTTGAGTGGAGTTAGGTCGCTTTGCTATTGGGCCCAGAATGTTTGTTCTCACTGCCTGGGGACAGAGTACAGAAACACCAATACCTTGTTCACCGTAGTTAATCGCAAGCCACTCAGCTAGGGCGACCGCTGCGTGTTTCGATACTGCATAGGCACCGGAATTTATTTGCGTCAGTAGTCCCGCCGCAGAAGCCGTATTTAACAGATAACCACCACCTCGTTCAACCATGCCCGGAATCACAGCTCTTGCTGCAGCAAGGTGTGACCAGGTGTGGACATCCATCATGCGCTTCCAATCCTCAGTGGCCATACTTAAGCCACCGGATTGCCCGTACCCTGCATTGGAAACAAAAATGTCGATACCACCAATAGAAGCTTGAGTTTCTGCGACCAGCGCTTCGATGGCTGCTTCGTCTGCGACATCAAGTGCGGCTGAAGTGCCTACTGCACCAATCATTTCCGCGGTCTCTGCGGCATTTTCTGCGTTGAGGTCGGTGCAAACAACTGCTCTGGCGCCTCTTTGTGCAAAACGGATGGCCAAAGCACGTCCAATTCCAGATCCAGCACCGGTGACGACCGTGATTTTATCTTCTAGCATTCCAAGTTCCTCTTTTAGTGACTTCAGTTCATAAGCGTTTCGTGTTGCCCGTATACTAACAACTAATTGGCTGCATTCGCTAAGAAAAGCAGTCGCTCAAAATGCAATTTGCATATTCAATTCTGGATAGTATGCTGCTAGCTGATGAGAAAACTGATGAAGACATAAAAAACACAAGGAATCATAGATGGAAACCGGAACAACCCTTAAGGGAAAAAGTGTAGTCGTCACGGGCGCAGCCTCAGGTATCGGCGCAAGTGTCGTCAAAGCCGCTGTTCAACAGGGCGCATCCGCAATTGGACTAGACATCGATGCAACACGTGGCAAAGAAGTCGTCGAGAGTGTCGGCGGTGTTTTTTATCAATGTGACGTAAGTCAGGAAGAATCTTGGGCGTCAATCGCAAAAACACTTTCTTCAACAATTGGCAGTATTGACCATTTGCATCTCAACGCGGGGATTCAAAGCGCACCACCGGCAGCCCCAATGGAAGAATACCGTTTCGGTGCGATGCAAATTGATCGCTATCGAAAAATGATGGGTGTGAACGTTGATGGTGTTGTGTTTGGACTACATCACCTGCTGCCTCTGATGAACAAAGGTGGCAGCATTGTCGTGACGGGTTCTCTTGCCGGGGTCGTGCCTTACGACATCGACCCACTGTACGCTATGTCGAAACATGCGGTCACTGGCATCGTCAGAAGTTTGAAATGGGAACTTCGGGAGCAAGGACTTCGAATTAACGCGCTTTGTCCTGGCGGCATTGATACTGGCATTATCCCGCTCAATCAACGTACCGATGATGCAATATTCATGAGCCCTGACCACGTCGCAGCAGAAGTTTTGATGATGTTCGAGACTGAGGAAAGCGGCCAAACCTGGGCAAAGGTTGCAGAGTCAAAACCAGCCTATGTGATGCAGCCACCAGGGCGCAAGAGAGACTAAGTACCAGAACGATAAAGCGACAACGGTTCTCAAGCAAATACAGGCGTCACATGGAAGATATTAAATTTACTGTGATGATGGAAACTGCGATCAACTATGCCACCACCTCTGGTGTAACGATTCCTAGCCTTGGCTGTTCTTGTCATCGTGCTATGAATTATCGGCAAAATTAGTCGTACTGCTCAGAAGTCGATCGAAAGCGATCTAAATGACACTAAGCTCGCTAAATTTCTGGGCGGCGGATTGGATATCCTCATGAGGGTCACGCTGATTATCAGCCTCCCCTTGATGATTGGTACTCAGACAAAGTCGTTCATCGCAATACCCGGTACTGCAGGTCTTGCTATAAGCATTGCACTTCGGGGCAGTTTGTCGAATTTCGCCGGCGGCGTCATGTTGCTCATTTTTCGACCTATTCGGTTCGGAGGCGACATTTCAGCTCCATTACAGCCAGTGCGACTTTCGACTGTTCGACATGTCATCATGCCGAACAGTCCTTTGCGTAATGGTAACTTGGCATACCCCATAAGCCCCCAATCTGCTAACCGGCGTGAGAAACCCAGGACAAATAAAGACACAACCAAAGCCCGCTAGCCAGAATTGCCACTAACCTTAACAGCCTGCCCTGACCAATCGCCTTAACGCCCCTGACAAGCGTATGCCAGTCGTTTGTGCCATATAACCGATTAGCGCCACCGCAATAAGAGTGATCGTAAGCGCAAACAGCGCAGTCAGGGTTACTTGTCAGTTTCCGATATGCAGGTAGAGAAAGATTGAATGACCGGATAACACGGACTAAAGCACCCCTGTTAACTGAAAGGCTGCCCATCGATAAGGATGCGGATAACTTTCTTTGACCGTTAACTGCGCTTGAGTCAACGCACTACGTTTATCCATTGTCTTTAAGTTTTGAAAAAAGCGCTGCATCAACAGGTTAGTAGAAGCATCGTCAACCAGCCATAAACTCGACACTATTGAGCTCGCACCTGCGTAGAGAAAACCTCGTGTGAACACAACGTGAACACAACGACATCATCTCCGTTTACAACGCTAACGAGAGCAGTCTCACAGGCCGACAGCGTCACCACGTTCGCATTTGATTCAAGGTTATACAGTTCTCTCACCGTGAGTCTGCCATCATTCTGGCAGTCTTTTGACGATAGTAAGCGGGAGTTTAAAGGTTGCTCCGTATCAAACACACCGTCGGAAGCCAAGTGTAAATAACCGTAAGATCGTCCTTGTTCCTTCACCACGATTTCGTGTTGCGCGTTTTCTCAACAGCAAATTAGCATCGGGTGAGTTGCCCGCAATAGCTATTGCTTCTTGCTCTGCGCCTTTTAGATCCAATTTACGATCACCCAAATCCGGGTTGTCTAAAACAAGCTGCTTTTTGCTAGCTTGGTTTCCGTTTGCAACAAATTTTAGGTCCGCAGCGCTGGGTAACATCCTCACTGCTTTATTTTCCAAAAGAAAATTTTGCCCGTCATACAACGCATCGAAAAGGATGTAGTGCAGTAGCATTTTCAATTTGCTGCCTAACTGGCTTTAGTGTCTCGTCATACTCACCAAATGAGTAGTAACCCGTCGTTAGCGTGGGAAGTATTTTAAAATCCCGAATCAACCGAAAACCTTTATCAACTTGCCATCTGAAGCTGCTCAGGTTTTTTATCCATTGCAGAATATGCAGGCAAAGGCACATTCACTACCTCATAGCTGGTATCAGCAACATCAACCACCGTCTCGGTCGAATGTGGTTCGACATCCAAAATTGAGAGGGCTTTTTCACCATGCACAATAACTGCACATAGTTACCTAGACTCAGCTCAATCTCCGACAACATTGACTCAAAAATAGCCGCTGTCACCGAGGCGGTAAGAAGCTCTCTTGGAATTTGTCCTGCTAAGGTTCCCTGCTGCCGACCCGCACGCTCGTTTAGCTCGGCTAGGCAGGGATAGAAGTCATCAAAATCTTGGATCTTCGCCAGGGATTGGCAAACTTTTAACACCCCATAATCATCCAGCCCCTCATATTGATTCGCGTAATTTTGTTTGAGGTACATGCCGTTTAATGTCATACCAGAGACACCACAGCCTGCGGTTTTCACTAGTATGACATTGAGAAAAAGGATGCTTTTGTTTCCAATCTAGGCCCTCGTCAAAGTTTGGTCTTCACGCATGGCATCTACCATTTTGCCAACCGTTTTAGCCCAACGTGGGTGGGTCAAAACCCAGAATTTATCGTTTTCTATCGCATCAACAACAATCTCGCCTACCTCATCTGGATCCATGCCATTTTCTTCCAGCATTGCCTGAATTTTGTCACCAGTATTTTGCCCTCCCGCTTTAGGGTCTTTAGGCGCCTGACTTGCACCATCTTGACGTGCAGGTCGATATTCTAAAGAGTGTGAACTGATCTTGGTGTTAATCGGACCTGGGCACAATACAGATGCCGTCACTGCACTTTTTCTCGCGCGTAGCTCCCGCTCCAGTGTTGCCATCAACGCAACAACCCCGTGTTTGGCAACATTATATGCACCCATCTTGCCACTCGCGATGAGCCCTGCCATTGATGAAGTGCTACAGATATGGCCCTCTTCCTGTTGTTCAATTAGTGGCAAGAATGCTTCAATACCGTAGATAGGCCCCCAAAGATCAACATCAATGATCCACTTCCAGTCCTTTAGTTTCATTTTATTGGTCGGTGTAGGAATACCAATACCTGCGTTATTGCAAAGAATATGAACCGCGCCGTAGGTGTCCATGGTAGTTTTTGCGAGTGCTTCCACTTCTTCATGTTTAGAAACATCGCAGCGTTGCGTGACAACCTCAACGTTTTGGGCTCGAAATTCTACTTCAACAGCTGACATGGCGGCCTGATCCAGGTCCGCAATCACAAGTTTCATACCTCGCTTTGCGAATGACCGTGCCATTCCTAGCCCAATACCACTCGCACCGCCGGTAATCACCGCAACTCGATCTTCAAATACTTTCATCTTTAACCCTCTATGCTCTAACTATTATGTGTTTCGAATAAGTATGACCATCAAACCTAAACCTGATTTACATCTATCATGCCAGTTATAACCATACATCAGTCATGGTAAAAAATAAAAAATGGACTTGCCTCATTGACCAGCTTAACGCTAGTCTCTTCGGCAGAACCTATTTGAGGGAAACATTACCGTGAGACATGAACAGTCATATTACGATGAAATTAAACAGAAATTTGCAGAAGAGCGAGAACTTCGAGTCAATTTTCGCCCAGAAGGCACCTCTCAATTCACCTCCGAATTTACCGGCGAATTGGAAAAATACGCAGTAGATCCATATGCAGATGACTGGGTCGAACGTGAAACAATCACAGATACAGTCGAGTGTTTGTTTATCGGAGGTGGTTTTTCGGCCCTACTAACGTCAGCGCGATTACGCGAACGTGGCGTTGAGAGCATCCGAATTGTGGAACGAGGTGCAGATGTAGGTGGCACTTGGTATTGGAATCGATATCCTGGCGTCGCTTGTGACGTGGTTTCCTATGACTACCTACCCCTGCTCGATGAAATGGATTATGTGCCTAAAAACCACTATTCCAGGGGCGATGAAATTCTCGGTCACTGCCAAGCAATTGCAAAGAAGTACAATCTTTATGAGCTTGCTGTTTTCCAAACAACCGTCACTTCGACGACTTGGTTAGAAGAGGAACAGGTGTGGGAAATAAAGACAGATCGGGGCGATGTCATGAGAGCCCGTTTTGTGATTTGCGCTAACGGCACACTGTCAAAGCCCAAGCTTGCAAAAATCGATGGCATTAATTCTTTCAAAGGCCATTCTTTTCACACTTCACGCTGGGACTACGACTACACAGGGCAGGACTTATCGAACCTTAAGGACAAAGTTGTTGGCATCATCGGTACTGGTGCAACAGCTGTACAGGCGGTACCAGGGCTTGGCGAGTCAGCGAAAGAACTCTACGTGTTTCAGCGTACACCTTCTTCCATTGATATCCGCAAAGACTGGCCCACTGATCAAGAATGGGCCGCCAAATTAAAACCTGGTTGGCAGCAAAAACGACGCGAACGTGCCTTGAAGGGGCCACAGATTACTGAAGAACAACAAGAGCGTCAGGCGGCTTTTACCAAAGAAGAAAAGATACAGCATCAAGAGAATGGCAATATCGACTACATGATGCGTATTCACGACCGCATCGAAAAAACGGTTGAAGATCCAGTTACGGCTGAGGCATTGAAGCCGTGGTACATGTTCATGTGCAAGCGCCCTTGTTTTCATAATGACTACCTGCCCTCCTTTAATCGCCCCAACGTACATCTGGTTGATACGCATGGCGAAGGTATCAATAAGATTACGGAATCTGGGCCTCAGTTTGATGGTAAAGACTACAAACTCGATCTGCTCATCTTTGCGACAGGGTTTGAAGTTCAAAAAACAGGTATCTACAACCAGATTACCGGGAAGAATGGCTTAGATCTCGATGACAAGTATGAAGATGGTATTCGTACGCTTTTGGGCATTCACACTGAAGGTTTCCCAAATCTATTCATCATGGGAGGCTACCAGGCTTCGTTCCAGTTTAACCTAACCGATATGCTGCAAACACAAGGTGACCATATCGCCGAGTGTATTGCCTACGCTCGTGCAAATGATCACCAGGCGATAGAGCCAACCGCAGATGCTGAAGAATGGTGGGTTCAGGAAGTCATTTCGCACAGGGGAAAAACTAAGCGAAATGAAGAATGTACGCCGGGTTATTATAACTTCGAAGGTGAATCGAATCGTCGTCAGGATGGTAACTACAACGGAGGCTTTTTGAACTACTTCAACCACATGGCAGATGTACGTGGGAAGATGAAAGATAGCTTTAAGTTTAGCTGATCCATTCCAGTAGGGTAAAAGGCTAAACGGTTAGCGGGTTGCTGCATTGGAGACTATGGTGGAAAATAGTATTTCAATGAAGCGACCATCATCATCACGCTGAACTGGAAACACTTGAGTCACAACGGCAGGATGAATCCCGCCGTAGAGATGCGGAAAAAGTAAGGTTTCCTGCAAGACTGAAGATTTCAATTTACCAGATGTATCGCCTACTGACGCAGCTGGTTCATATCGGACTTCCACTTTCTCTGCTTCCAGACTTTCAGTCGTCATTTCAAGACAAACCCAGGCGCCGATGCTGTCGGTATAAAAGTGATTGGCAACTTCAAGCAATTTATTTGCGTCACTGGTACCATGGGTGAAGCCGTCTTGCTCATAAGTTGGCGGATAGTAAGTACTGTTATTATCCGTTGCTTGCGCCCAGTCAATAGCTAAAGCCAAGTGAAAAATTTTCTTCATACAAAATCTCCTATGAGGTGTAAACTCCGCAGCAACGCTGTGGGAGTATTTCATGAATAGATCAATCCTTACGATCGCTTTAGTTGGTTTATACGTTACCGATTGTGGTGCTGATGATACAGAATCTAAAGTCTCACAAGAACATTGAAACAAAAAAGCAAACGATAGAAAATTCGAATTAGCCTCTTAAGCGCCTCTAAACTTACCGCAATTGCACGGACATGATCATGCTCAGTATTGGAAACACCTACACTCTGGTAGTGTCAAAAATGACTCCTCAAGGCGCATATCTTGATGCGGAAAATTTGGGTGAAATACTTTTACCGTCTAAGTACTGCTCTGATGATCTAAAGGATGGAGACAGCCTACAGGTTTTCATTTATCTCGACTCTGAATCACGCCCTATCGCCACTACACAAAAACCCATGGTAGAGGTTGGCCAGTTCGCTTACCTGCAGGTTATTTCAAACTCAGACTTTGGCACATTCCTCAATTGGGGATTGGATAAAGATTTATTGGCACCCTTCGGCGAACAACATAGACCGATGGAGGTCGGTCATTCCTATCTGGTTTATGTTTACCTAAATAATGCAGATGGCCGAATTACAGCGTCTTCAAAAATCGATAAATTTCTCGATGATGACGCGCCACATGATTATAAAGTCGGTGATTCGGTAGATCTAATCATTGCCAACAGCACCGACCTTGGCTTCACAGCAATCATTAATCACGGTCATTGGGGATTGCTGTACAAAAATGAAGTCGATGAAAGAGTGAGTTTTGGGCAATCAAAGAATGGTTTTATCAAATACGTCAGACCCGATGGCAAAATTGACCTCGCTTTAAAACGGGAGCAAGAAGTCAGAGACAAATATACAAAAACCATATTAGACTATCTCAACCAACATGATGGTTTTGCTGCTGTACACGACAAGTCTGACCCCGCAGATATTCAACAGCTATTCGGCATGAGTAAAAAGTCATTTAAAAGAACGATTGGTGGACTCTATAAGAAGCGGGTCATCACAATCGAAGCCGGCGGTATTCGGCTGACTTCTTAGGCCGTCGTACCACCGTCCGCCATGTACACAGAACCCGTGACAAAAGAAGCATCATCAGACACAAGAAACAGCATTATATTGGCGATGTCTTCTGGTTCAGCGTAGCGCCCTAGCGGAATGTTTGCCTGCATTTGCGCTTTCATCGCTTCGGCTTGCCCCGGCGCAAATCCTTCCTCAAGACTTCGCATCATCCGAGTCTCAACCGGCGAAGGGTTTACTGTATTCACCCGAATATTCATGGCCGCACATTCTTTTGCAGCAGATTTCATCATGCCAATCACGGCATGCTTAGAGGTTACGTAAGGAGCAACATTGGCACCGCCATTAATGCCAGCGACACTTGAGGTAATGATCACACTGCCACCACCACGTTTGTTGATCGCAGGAATAGCTGCTTTAAGACCCAGAAATGGTCCCTTGATGTTCACTGCCATCACTTGATCAAAGCGACTTTCATCGTAGTCAACGATTGACGCAACATCCCCCTCAATTCCTGCGTTAGCGAGTAAAATATCGACGCCGCCATAACGTTCTTCAGCAATGCGTATCATTTCTAGATTGTCTTCGGCTTTTGTTACATCGGCAATACAGTAACTCACCTTATTGCTGCCAATCTCTTTACAAGCGTCCTGCAACGTTTGTTCATCCAAATCAACAAGAAGCACGTCTGCTCCTTCAGCAACAAACAACTTTCCAACAGCTTTACCGATACCACCGGCGCCTCCAGTAATCACTGCAACCTTGCCTGTTATTCTTTCCATACTTGCTCTCTCAAAGATACTTATCTTGACTGAGCATTTAGTCTACAGAGGGTGTTTGATCTGATCCAGCTCAGTTTTTAGTTTAGATTCAGAACGATGCAGCTGTTTCAGTGAATCTTTTAGGTGTTTCGTCAACATATCTTGCAGTGATTTTAATCGTAAGGGCTTGCTGAGGTGATCATTCATACCTACCGCGAGTACCTTTTCCCGATGTGCCGGTAAGGCGTGAGCCGTCAGCGCCAAAATAGGCATAGGCTCCAATTTATGCTGCATTTCAAACTCACGAATTCGCGCACTCGCTTCATAGCCGTCCATTTGTGGCATCTCGCAATCCATTAGTATCAAATCGTAGTCGTCACGACGACTTTCCATCGCGCTAACTGTTTCTAGCCCATTGCGAACAATATCAAAACCAAGACCCAACTTATTTAACATTCCACTAATAACCAGCTGATTAATCTCGTTATCCTCTGCAACCAATACGTGATGGCCTTTGAAATTTTCACCAGTACATTTTTCCTGATTGCTATTGTGATTTATCTTATTCTCGAATGCTTCAGCGCTCACCTCGTAGGCAATATTAAACCAGAAACAACTGCCCTTTCCGGGTTCACTTTGCACACCAATTTCGCCATTCATTAATTCCACTAGGCCACGACTAATACTCAAACCAAGACCCGTGCCACCGTAGTGGCGTGAAGTCGACGAATCAGCCTGAGCAAATGGGCGAAACAGTTTTTCCTTAGCGCCGTGTTCGATGCCTATGCCAGTATCAGAGACCTCAAACCGAAGGATTGGGTTTTCGTGATCTGATTCCAGTTTCACATTCAGTTCAATGCTGCCGACGCTAGTAAACTTAACGGCATTACCTAAAAGGTTAATCAACACCTGGCGGATCCGCGTAGAATCGGCACAAACGTATTGAGCGATATCGTCGTCTACGTTGCAGTCAAAACTGATGGTGTCATGATCAATATTTGACCCTAGCAAAGAAACACATTCCTGACACAACGCTCTTAAATTGAAGGAAGCGGCATCAAGCTCCATTTTTCCAGCTGAGATGCGTGAGTAATCAAGAATATCGTTAATCACCGTTAACAGCAGCTCGCCAGAGTTGACAATGATATCTAGATATTGTTTCTGCTGAAGATCCAGGTTGGTTTCTCGAAGCAGCTCGGTAATACCAAGAACGCCATTCATCGGCGTTCTGATCTCATGACTCATGGTCGCTAAAAAATCACTCTTGGCTTGGTTTTCTACCTTAGCTGCCAATAATTGTTGCTGATTTCTTAGTTCCTCAATTTCAGCCTGATGGTGTAATTCCTGATTTCGTTGCATCTCCTTACTCAAAATCTCCTGATTTTCATAAGCTTCTTGCTGTGCCCTCAGTTTGTCAATTCTGTCTTGATTGATGCGATCTGCCAGCGCAAATGAAAACAATATGACTCCGATGACTGACCCTACCTGAACTGAATATTCTGTAAAGAATGAAGGTTCGATGAGACTAAACTTACTTAGCACCATCATCAGGCACATCAATAACACTGCGGTGAGTGCAAAGAGATAATAGCGCGCCTGTTTACCTCCGCGAACTAATGAGTAGACGCCGTTGAACATCATCAAAATACTACTACCTGCTCCTGCTGCTGCCCCGAGAACCGTGGCAAGCTTAGAGTACGCAGTCAAACTCAACGCCATGAGACACAAAAAGAAGCAGGCATAGGCAACACTAAAATAGTACAAACGTCGATTGATTTCGCGCAATGACAATAACTTTGCTGAAAACAGCAGTGCCGAACCACCTAGCAAATTAAGAAAGAAAGGTGGCATGAGTTGGTTGATCAGAGGTGAATCTGGCCACAGGTATTGAAAAGCAAACCCTTCGATCGCGGCGATGAACAAAGCACAGGTAAACACAACCACTGTATAGAGGAGATAACTCACTTGCCGAACACTTGTGAATATAAACAGATTGTAAATGCCCATTACCAACATGATGCCGAAATAAGCACCGTAAAGGCCCTGATCAACCAATCTATGTTGATACGCTGCTGCGGTGGAATAAACCTTAAGTGGAATTTGTAATGCGCTTTCAGTGTGGACTCGCATCACAATGGTTGCGCGTTCTTGCTTCTCGAGAGTCAGCGGAATAAGGAAACTGGTACCTTCTATCGGGCGCTCATTGAATTTCTTTAAATCTCCAAGTTGTAAACGCTCTTGATGCTCTCCGCCAATGGAAATATCAACCTCAATAGAATCCAATAACGGCGCTGCCAGCTCGAGAAAAAAGTGGCTTGAACTGGATTGATTTTCAATCGCAAATCTAATCCAGAGATTGGCATCAGTGAAGCCGAAGCTCAGAATGGTGCTCTCTGCGGCAGCCCATTCTCCATTAGGCAGTGAACCTAACGTGCTCCAGCTATATAGATGATCGACATCGAGAATGTAGTCAATCTCAGAGCTAATAGACAAAGTAGCCATGCCATCGGTTAAGACAGCCACACGCTCACTAGCCAAAAGCGTCAGATTGAATGTCATCAACCCTATCAACAGCACTGTCCTGGCTAGGATTGAGCATGATTTCATTATTACATGGTCCGTTTCATGGAGGTAGAGACTCTGATTGCATTAGTCTCACCAACATGTTCGATGAAAAAGTTTAGTGTCAGTATAGTTCAGTTTCTAAATTTGAAGGGTTCTGCAGCGAAACAATCAGTCTGATAAGAGCTCAATATGATCATTAATTATATAGGAGCGAATGTACAAGCCTTTACCCTCAAGCGTGCCATCAAGAACTTTTCCAAGTCCGCTCTTCAGATCGAGCAAATCCTGTTGCGCGAGTATCGGCGCGCCAGCAGGTGATCCTCTGTGGGCAGTTAAAAGTCTAGTCTCCAACGTAGTTGCTTCAATCAAGCGCAGTGTGGTTGCTAGATAATCGGCCAAGTTTGATCCAGGCAGCATCGCAAACAAAGGTCCTGGGTATATGAAATCCCCTGTGAATAGCAAATTGTTCTCTCGGTCTAGCAGAACAATTGAATCTGGCGTGTGTCCCGGTGCATGCATAAGCTCAAGCGTTCGACTACCCAGGTCTATCTTTGAACCGGGTGACCACCATTGCGTGACATTCAAACCTGGTGCTGCAATATCTTCAACGAAGCCAAGATGCTGCTTGTGGCTTAAAGACAATACCCCATCAGAAAACTGATCCTGTAGATATTCCAATTTGGGCGCTGCTATAGTTTCAAATTTGTCATGATTTCCTACATGATCAAAATGCAAGTGAGATTGGGTCACGACAACAGGCAGATTAGTGAGATGTTCTACGACTGGCTTAATATCCCGCACCCCGGGACCCGTATCAAACAGGATTGCTCTTTCATCACCGAGAATTAGGTAATTATAGTTTCGTTGATGATATCGGGGCTCACCAATGGCAATCGTCCGACTATCGATATATTCGATGGTAAAATAATCATCAAACCAAATCACTGAATCGGGCTCAGCCGCGGCTTCAGACAGAGCTGGGGTTGATATGAAAGTTGCGACCACGAGCAATCTTCGCTCGTGATACGCGAATATCATTAGCGTAATTAGTAATGATATTAAAATGGTTGTTTTCGGATAATCTCGCAAACCGGCTTACCTTTATATTCTCTTTATCTTATTTCTGGGAAAAACCAAGCGCTCGATACATTTTGTAACCGATGATATCGCGCAGTTCTGCCGGTAGTTTTTGCGCAACCTCGCGCGGCACATTAAGGTACTGATTTTCCTCCTGACGTAACCAACCTAACGAATAGGTTAATATTATACCGTATCGCCAGTCCTTCGAGACGTTGGCACCCGCGCCATGCAGCGTACTGCCAAGCCAATAAAGGACTGAACCTGCGGGCATCTCTGCTGAGACAATTTCTGATTCGACGGCTTGTCTTCCCGCTGGCCATTTGTGACTGCCGGGCACAATCAACGTACCGCCATTGTCGGCTCGAAAATCTGTTATCGCCCACATGCTCGCGACGATACTATTGGGGCGTGGAGACGAGAAATAAGTAAAGGAGTCGTCTTCACGGTGAAGAATCTGTCGGCGGGCCCCGGGCCCAACTTCAAGCGCTGCGGTCACATGCAGTTGATAACCGAACTCACTGTTAGGTGATAGGAAGTGATCACACATCTCTAATGTCGTTGTATCAAGCACAAGCTTGCCCACTGTTTCAGATCGCGCCACGAGTGCACTCGTTCTTCTCGTATGGCCAGGGTAAAATTGAGTCGGGTCATCCTCATTGACAATTTTAACACTCTCCATATAAGGAGAGAGTTCGCTTCTAACTGCATTTCTACCAAATTCATCGATCAAACCGGTGACAACAACACACCCGGCTTCATTTAACTTCTTAGCAATTTGGCTCCGGCCTGCATCTGCTGAAAGTATTGGTATCGACATTTCAAACCCTCCTATAACCTTTCGTCTTTTCAACAACCCTATCTAAAAGAGAAAGGTCACCAGACACTGAATCATTGCCTCTTGGGAAGGGTGCCCCGCCCACCAGTCCAATGCCCGCCATCACTCGATCATCTTGGTAATACATCGCATAAGTATGAAAGAGCAAAGCCTCAAATAGAGCGGGCTCTGCGGTGCTGAAATCAACAACCGATTGATGACGTTCATCGAACGAACTGGCTAAAAATTTACTATCGAAGTAATCAAGTGTCGGCTTGATAAGCGGTAGAGCATCAACGCCTTGTTCGACAAGATATGCCATCAAGTCGAATTCGCCTGCGCCTGGCATCTTGCCGTTAGCACTGGGGGGAACTAGGACGCTAAGTAACGCCGTGAGTTTTTCTATTTCTTGGACAGATAGGAGCTGATCGGTACTGATTATTTTAGTGTTAGTCATCTTATCTACGCCTTAATCAAAAAGATTCGCAAGGTTCTTTTTCATCGTGTCAGCAATATACAAGGCAAGTGCCTGGATAGTACTCGTTGGATTGACACCACCGGCAGTCACAAAGATACTACCGTCTACAATAAACAGATTTTTCACATCGTGGCTGCGCCCCCAATGGTTAACAACCGAGGTCTTTGGATCGTTTCCCATTCTAGCGGTACCCAATAGATGCCATCCTGCAGAACGTATCAAGCCACTACTATTGATCTCTATAGCCCCTGCGGCATGCATAACCTCTTCTGCACGAGCAATACCGTGGACTAGCATTTTTTGAGAGTTCTCGCTCACGGTATAATTGATTTTCGCTGCAGGGATACCATCAGAATCTGTTAACTCTGGATCCAGCGTCACAGTATTGTGTTGCTCCGGCAGGTCCTCACATAGCACGCCTATTCCCGCGGTGTGATCAAACCTTGATTGAAATGCCTCATGATGACCAGCGCCCCAGGGTATTTTTCCAGTATAGTGACCTTGAATTGCCGTGTTAAATGGCCCGGTCCCCCGCGTTATTTGCATGTTATAACCTCGAACAAAACCCCGGCTTAAATCCGTCTCATAAAATTCTTTACTCAGGATACAGCAACCGGCAGGTCCTTTATGGCTGTCTAGATTTTCTTCGAACACGCCCTGCACATGGCCCATCGGATGAAACATCAAATTTTTTCCCACCATCCCACTGCTGTTAGCAAGTCCATCGGGGAATTGGGGAGACTTTGAATTCAGTAAGATTCTTGGGGTTCCGACACCATTACATGCCATTACAACCACTTCCGCAGCTTGGTAGCACTCTTCCCCGTCTTCATCATAGTAGATAACGCCATTCGCCATCCCGTCATCGGACAACGTCACCTCGCGAACCCTGCATCTAGTGCGTAGCTCGACACCTTGACGCAACGCCTCAGGCCAGTAAGTAATATCAACACTACTTTTAGCGCCTTGTGAACAGCCCGACATACACGGTCCCAAATTCAAGCACTTGTCTCTACCTTCATATTGTTGCGAGATTATCGCACTGTCCGATGGCCACCAATGCCATCCAAGCTTGTTATATCCACTGGCCATCCTATCGCCTACAAGTCCCATCGGAATCGGCGGCAGCGGTGGTTGTTTTGGCGGGTACATTGGATCGCCCGCAAGGCCGGATACACCCATCATCCGATCATTTTGAGCAAAGTAGCTATCTAATGTGTCGTAATCGATAGGCCAATCATCTGCCACGCCATCGAGGCTTTTTACTTTGAAGTCAGATGGATGCAAACGAGGAAAATGAGCGGCATACATAATTGTGCCGCCACCGACACCATTGAAGTTAACAACGTCAATCGGTGAGTCGCTATTATTGATAGGGTAATCTGTTTTCAGTCCTCTGACGTTAGGATCAATACTGTAGGCGCCGTGCTGTTGCACTTCCCAGTTTTTCTTAGTGGTTGGATATTCAGCTGAATTCATCCAATCGCCTTGCTCAAGGCAGACGATACGCATTCTAGTATCCGCAAGACTCCACGCGACAGCAGCGCCTGAAGCCCCGGCCCCAATGATCAAAACATCAACTGGCTCGAGTGTTGTTGATATCGGCATCTCATTCCTCGCTTATGTAATCCATCAAAATACTAAAATAGCATTCTGGCTGCACACTGCAAAGCATATCAACAAGAACAATGAATCATACGACCCAATATGGCAGGTGATTTTCTGCACCGAACCCGTATAGTGTTTAGATGAGAGTCTCAGAAAACTACGATATCACGACCAATAGAATACTCAGTATCAGAACGAAACTATTCTATGGCGTAGGTGCCAGTGCGGAATCCGCCATCGGTATTGCCTTCAATAGTTTTAACTTCCTGTTCTACAATAATGTTCTAGGGTTACCCGGAACATTGGCGGGTCTTGCCGTCACAATCGCTGTCATATTTGATGCGATATCCGACCCTATGATTGGTTCCATCTCAGATCGCTGGCAATCAAAACTGGGCCGCCGACATCCGTTTCTGTACGTTGCCCCCATACCACTGGGGCTGTGCTTTTTTGCTATCTATTCTCCCCCTGCATTTCTAGAGCAAATGGGTCTTTTTATCTGGTTTACATTTTTTACGATTAGCCTCCGGATAGCACTAACTTTTTACCATGTACCCCATTTGGCATTAGGTGCAGAACTGTCTGATGATTACCGTGAACGTAGCGTCATTATGGGCTACAACAGTATTTTGGGAATGGTAGGTGGGGCTTCAGCATTCTTCCTTAGCTGGACTTGGTTGGGCTCAGTTGAAGGTGGAGCGACACGGGCTGAGAATTTTATGCCGATAGGATTGACGATCGGTGTTTTTGCCACGCTGATTGTTTGGATGTCAGCATATTTCACTCGTGACCAAATCCCGTATCTTAAAAAGATCTCGGATGATTTACCTGCATTTTCAATCAAGCAATTAGTGACAGATATTCTCCAATGCTTCAAAAACAGGAACTACCTCTGGCTACTGCTCGGCTTGCTATGTCTTGCCGCCACCAATGGTGTAAGGGAAACGATGAGCGCCTATGTGAACCTGTTCTACTGGGAACTAGAGCCCAATCAGCTCAGGTTTTTCGGTTTGACGACACCCATCGCTTTTGTTGTTGCCTTTATCGCCACTCCACGACTTCATGCCCGCTTTGACAAGCAAAACACGATGATTGGGTCCGTTGTCGTTTATGTTATCGCCACCACATTACCCATTGTATTGCGAATCCTGGGTTTATTTCCTGGCAATGATCACCCGACCACCTTCCCGCTATTAGCAGCTTTTGTCGCAATATATTATGGCGCCGTTGCTATCCTAAGCATCACCGTACTTAGTTCGCTAGCCGATGTCGCAGACGACCATGAGCTTCTAACTGGCCGCAGGCAGGAAGGCATATTCTATTCTGCGCGAACCTTCATCAGTAAGATGACTAGCGGCCTTGGCCTCCTCATTGGCGGCATAGCAATCGATGTCATCAACTGGCCAACCGGTGTCACATCCGCCGATGCAGTTGATCCAGACACGCTATTTAACCTGGCACTGGTAGACGGACCCATCGCAGCCATCCCGTCGTTGTTTGCGGTATTCTTTTATGGTCGTTACAAAATCAACAAAAAACGCTACCGAGAAATACAGGCAGGCTTGGCTGAGCGCCGTGCACTTGAGTTAAGGAAGGTACCAGATCGGTGAACTCCAGGCGCGCTCCCGAACTGTCTTCTGAGCCTCAGGGAATTCATCACACCGCCCCGCTTTTTGACAATGAAAGGCTGACCAACGTGGCGTTGGAGCCTCTATCACCCGTGCATACCAAAATGCCGGCGAGGAAGCGCTAAAACCTGAATCCTGCCACACCGCACAGACACTCAGACCGTCAGCATCTGCCTGCCAAATTCTTGTATTAGATTCAACTAATTCTCCTGCTACCAACTCAGCCTTAATAATCTCAACCGATGCAATGGGCGTTCGATCGTAAAGCGCCTCAACCTTAAAGTAAGGTGGGTTTGGTGAGCTTGAGAACTCTCCGCCCATTGCGATGATATTCCCAGTTGCGGCTTCCGAATTGCACGCAAGGATTTCGGACGATGAGGTGAAATTTAACGTTATACGAGGGCCGCTAGTTGCGTAAACTTCTCGTCTTTTTAGTGCTGCAAACAAGCTCGCACGCGTGTTCTCTTCAGCTCGTACTGCGGCTAACCCGCCCGGATTAAAACTTAACCTAGTCATGGTTTTATCAAGATCGCCGATACCAAACACCGAACCCATCCACTGATTTTCTTCAACAAAACCAGGTGTGCCGGCATGACCATCTGTTGATCCAATCACGCCAAGTTGCAGCGGGTTACGTTTTTTGTTGCCAGACTTGTCGTAAGCGACAAGTCCACGTTGCAACAAACCACGCACATAACCGCGTCGCATCGTTTCCCACTCTTGTGCGGTATAGCTTTCAGGCGTCGTCGCTCTTGAACTTTTTGTCAGGTAGCGTTCAAAACTGCAATCTTCATCCGTCGAACCAAAGGCAGGAAGACACTCGCTGTTACCTTTTTCCTGATGAATCTCTATTAGGGTTTCATACTTCGACCGCAGTGCAAGCGCACGTTCTGATTCTATTTCAACATCAAAGCTTTTGCCATCTCCCATGTTTGAGTTATGTGGAATCGCGATTGCTTCACAGCCATCTTCTGGCGTGCATTGTTTTTCCAATTCGTGCCAAAGTTTTTCTGGCGTTTCAAAGCGCATATAATCTATCGCTTCGTGGCTTACCTTATCACTGGCGAAAATAATGTTTCGATGATTGTGACTATAGTCAGGGGTAGCTGACCACTCGAAACCATTGAATGATGTAAAGTTACAGGGATCATTGGCAGCATTTGTTTGATGCTGAATCCGCTGCCACTGGAGCTGTTGCGCTGTTTTACAATGTTTCGCGTCTTTTTCACAAAGCGGCGTAGGTGCAGGCGCAGCCTTGGTAATTGTTGGCAGGACATACTCCACAAATACTTTACTGCCTTCTGCGACGTTGTTATTCTCGGTCATGGTCTTGCAGTAAGGATCATCACTCCATTCTGGGTCAGTACAAATATAAAGAAGATTAAACCATTCCGCATGATCGGTGACCGACATAAAGTCTAGCGGACGATCCAGTTGAACAGGAATTGAACCCGCGAGCGTTGTCGGTTCACCACGCGCGAAAGCATAAGCTTCCGCAGGCGTTCGCATCGTGCCATAACCCCAAGCATCGAGTGAGTATGCAGAATGTACATGCAGATCACCCCAATAGACGTTTTTGACGCCATCTTCGTAATAGGCGCAATTTTCGTCTTGCGCCGCGATCGCCGAATAAGACACAAGCAATACAAACACTATCCCAATTGACCTGATCAAGCTGCCTCCTTTTCTGAGAGTGTACTTCAATACTACTTAGTTGCTTCGCCAAAGCAATATCAATCAGTCGCACGAAAATTTTACTCCCATTGGTATTCTCGTTATTCTGAGCAATAATTCAAGTTTCTGACACGGGAGAAAAAAATGATATCCTGCAGGAAATTCACCGTCATATTGCTCGTCTTCATGTTGACAAGCTGTGCCTTGCTACCGACGACAGAAAGTCCTAAAAGCGAACCGAATTTCGACCACACCTCTCATGAACTGTTTGGTACGCGCCCAGATATTGTTGAACCGCAGGCGCTTCACCAGCTTAGCCCTGCTCAATATCAGGCGTTCGACTCATATTTTAATTCAGGCAAAAATAAGCGAGTCCCTCCGAACCGACGAGTCTATGACTATCTGGAAAAAATCACGGAGAAGTTCACCTATCATGGCGACACGCTACTAGCCCATGAAACACTAGAACAGCTACATGGAAACTGCATGTCTCTGGCAATGTTAACAACAGCCTTGGCCAACAGGGCTGGCGTCAACATCGCATATCAGTTGATGGACGACACGCCTATTTTCCAACAAGGTGAAAATATAATTATCAAAGGCATTCATGTCAGAACAAAACTGATACAAGAAGACCCGAGCCTGCCCAAGAACGTATTCTATTTGCTGAAACCCGGCCTAATCGTTGACTATTTTCCTGACAACAAAAGTCGCTTTGTTGGGAACATTAAGACTTCAGAGTATATTTCTCGCTACTACCTCAACAAAGCTGCCAATGCGCTAGATCAGAACGAATTCAACCTCGCCTATTGGCTTGCACTAGAGGCATTCAAACTAAACGAATCTAACGCCTCTGCTTTCAACATATTGGCGGTTATTTATAAACGCATAGGAGCTGTTGCTAAAGCTGAGGAAATGTACCAACGAGGTATTGAATCACTGCCTACATCACTAACCCTATTAAAGAATTATCAGATACTACTTAGACAACAGAACCGGACGACTGAGGCGGCAGCAATAGAACGTAAACTTAAGAATATTGATGATCCAAGCCCTTATCGCTGGCGCAAGCTTGCAGAGCTAGCGTTCAAGTCGGGAAACTATCAAGATGCCGTGAGATACTATCGGCGAGCGATAAAAATCGCTCCCTATATGCATGACTTGCACTATGCGCTGGCGCTAGTATATTCCCGTTTGGGCAAACCGAAAGAAACCGAATTTCAACTAGAGCTAGCGATGGACAACGCACAAAACGAGGAATCTCGGTCTTTGTATCAAAAAAAACTCGAGATATATTTAGCAAAACTCGATTAAAACCATATTCATATGCAGCAATAAATGTGAATGCAAGAAAAGGATAGAACAATGAAAATGAAGAACAAAATTGCGATTATTACCGGTGGCAGTGGCGGTATCGGCCGCGCCATGGCTACTGCATTTATCGCTGAAGGCGCTAGCGGCATCGTGCTGGCAGATCTGGATGAGAATGCAGTAAAGGCAACGGCAAAAGATTTGAATTGCGAAGGCATGGGCTGTGATGTGACCAATGAAAGCCAAGTCGAAACGCTGACAGAATTTGCCCTCAAGAAATTCGGCCGAGTGGACCTTTTTTGTTCGAACGCCGGCGCAGGTGGATCGGGTGTTTTAACTGATGCCAGTAACGATGTTTGGCAAAAGCAGTGGGAGCTACACGTTATGTCACACGTTTACGCTGCACGTGCGGTGCTGCCATCTATGATCGCAAATGGCGAAGGCTATTTACTAAACACTGCATCCGCTGCAGGGTTATTGGCAGCCATGGGTTCTGGACCTTATAGCGTCACCAAGGCAGCAGCTGTAAAGCTGGCGGAGTTTCTGGCAATTACTCACGGAGACGATGGTATAAGAGTCTCTGTTTTATGCCCCCAAGGTGTGAATACGGCCATGGCACCCAGAAGCCTTGGCGACGGTCAAACCGACGGCATCATTGAACCGGAACAATTGGCCCAAACTGTCATTGAAGCAATAAATGATGAGAGGTTTCATGTTTTACCTCACCCCGAGGTCGAAGATTATGTCCGCAAAAAAGGCGACAATATTGATCGATGGATCAATGGCATGCGTCGTCTTCGTCGCGCCTCGTCAAAGGATGGCTAGGGAAAATGTAGAAGGATATTTGAGGCGCTATCAACGAAAAATAAGGTAGCGAAAAATTGAATCAAAAATTGTTTTTATTGCCTCGAAATAAAACAGAAAAATTCAGACGAATTAAAATTGTTAGTGCTTATATAAAAAGTATTCACCCTTTATAGAAGCACTAACAATTAGCATCAGCTCTACAAAGATGCCGAAGACTACCGCCAAACACTTGCCTTTCTCGCTCTTCAATATATTTTCCTAAAAAATCAAAATCCATGTTTTATTGAAACCAATAATTGCTATTTATAAACGCCCATTCTGACTCAAGACTCCTAAGTTTTTACTGTTAAAGAGCCTTTCAAACACGCCCTCATTTTCTCGCTAGTAGCGCGTCAAATTTACAACAATCCAAGAAAGCTTGCACAGCGCTATTTAGAGGAGTAGATTAAAAGGCACCGGCATTGAGTGTATCTCAGCAGTAGTCGGCCGTCATTCCAACTGGAAAAGAAGATGGCCAAACTAGCAGGTGTGATCAATCGTCGTAGCTCGTTAGCTGTCCTGCTATGCGATTTTGTAACAAGAGGTGAGCCATGACTGAGTCATCACTCTGGCCCCTTGTGCTTTATTTTTCTTCTGTTCTGACGCTTGTCTGCGCCATCCTTGTACTGTCTTCATTGATTGGACAACGCTCGGACTTGTCTGGTGCAACCGGCGAACCTTTTGAATCCGGCGTCGTGCATATCGGCTCGGCACAGATACCCGTCTCCGTAGAATTCTACTTAGTCGCGATCTTTTTCGTGATTTTCGATCTAGAAACCGTATTTATTTTCGCCTGGGCTATCGCATTCCACGAACTCGGCGTCTTCGGATTTCTCGCAATTACAGTCTTCATCACCGTTTTAGTCGCTGCGCTCATTTACGAATGGCGTTCAGGCGCATTGGACTGGGGCGTCAAATCTAGAATTGGTTTACCCCCTGATTTACCCTCTGGTTTGCGCTCTGGTTTGCGCTCTGGTTTGCCTCAGGGTGCAAACATTCAAAGGTTAAAGGAGTAGTTATGGAGTGGAGTCTGACAAAAGCTGAGGACAACATCCCTTTAGTCGAAGTTGACAAAGGCTTAGACGAGCACCTTCGACAAAATCTTGTCATGACGACACTCGAAGATATGGTCGCTTGGGGCAGGAAAAACTCCATCTGGCCCTTTAACTTTGGGCTTTCCTGCTGTTATGTCGAAATGGCAACGTCACTCACCAGTAGATTTGATGTCGCGAGATTTGGCTCAGAAGTCATTCGCGCCACGCCGAGACAGGCAGACATGATTGTTATCTCTGGTACCTGTTTTCTGAAAATGGCCCCTGTGGTACAGCGGTTATACGATCAATTATTGGAACCCAAGTGGGTCATCTCCATGGGGTCCTGCGCAAATTCAGGCGGTATGTATGATATTTATTCTGTCGTACAGGGCGTCGACTCGTTTTTACCTGTGGATGTTTACGTACCTGGGTGCCCGCCCAGGCCCGACGCATTTCTACAGGGATTGATGTTGCTACAAGATGCGGTAGGTAAAGAAAGACGTCCTCTTAGTTGGGTTGTTGAAGATCAACGCGTGTTTAAGGCAGAACAAACAAGCCAGCGTGACCTGAGGACCGAGTCTCGAATGAAAGCGACAGACTTGAAAGAACCTAACCACGTGTAGTTCGTAGTAGTTGTAATCGCAAAAGGGGAAGGCAGTTGTCAGTTGTTGCTGATCAAGTAGTACCTAGACACTTCGTAACGAAACTCGGAGTACAATTTCCGCGGGCGTCCGTTGTCTCTCAGCAAACCGTCGACAAGATAGAGACTATCTGGATCAGTCGAAGTGACATGACAGAAATCATCACGTTTCTGAAACAAGACTTTGAAATGTTGTTTGATCTCTGTGGCGTCGATGAGCGGGTAAGAATCAACCGTTCAGGCCTACCTGCGGCAGACTACACCGTTGTGTATCATTTTTTATCCATCAAAAGTCTTACGGAACTGCGCGTAAAAGTGGCACTTTCAGAGACAGATCTTACCGTGCCCAGCATCCACGCGATCTACCCTAATGCTAATTGGTACGAACGCGAAGCGTGGGATATGTTTGGCATTACCTTCACAGGTCATCCAGCGCTATTTCGAATATTACTACCACCAACTTGGGTCGGGCACGCGCTTCGAAAAGATCACCCGTCACGCGCGACGGAAATGGAACCCTTTGCAATGAGCCCCGAGCGGCAGGACAAAGAACAAGAAGCCCTTCGGTTTAAGCCGGAAGAGTGGGGGCTAAAGCGCCGCGACAAAGACACAGAGTTCATGTTTCTGAATCTGGGTCCAAACCACCCCTCTGTTCACGGTGTGTTCCGGATCGTGCTGCAACTAGACGGCGAAGTTATCGTCGATGCAGTGCCCGAGATTGGTTACCACCATCGTGGCGCCGAGAAAATGGCTGAACGTCAGTCATGGCATACCTATATCCCCTACACTGATCGTATTGACTATCTCGGTGGCGTAATGAACAACCTGCCTTATGTAATGGCAGTTGAACAGTTAGCGGGAATAGAGGTTCCCGCGCGCGCAAAAGTGATACGTATCATGATGGCAGAACTGTTTCGGGTATCTAGCCATCTTGTTTTTTACGGCACATTCGCCCAGGACGTCGGACAGCTCTCCCCAGTATTTTACATGTTCTCTGACCGGGAGAAACTATTACGAATTGTCGAAGCCATCACGGGTGGAAGAATGCACCCAGCATGGTTCCGCATTGGCGGCGTTGCGCAGGATTTACCCGAGGGCTGGGACACCATGGTGCGCGACTTTCTCGACTGGATGCCCAAGCGCCTTGATCACTATCAAAAAATGGTGATGAACAACAGCATTCTCCAACAACGTACCAAAGGAATTGGTGTTTACACCCAACAAGAAGCTTTTGACTGGGGTGTTACCGGTCCTGGTCTTCGAGCGACTGGTGTCGATTTTGACTGGCGTCGCGATAAGCCCTATGGCGGTTACGATCAATTCGATTTCGAGGTGCCGGTTTATCACGGCGGTGATTGTTTTGACAGGGCCATGGTTCGGGTTGATGAGATTCGAGAGAGCCTGAAAATCATTGAACAGTGTTTGAATAACATGCCAGCAGGACCTTACAAGGCGGCACATCCATCTACGACTCCACCGCCGAAGGAACGAACGATGGTCGATATCGAAACGCTGATTCATCACTTTATAAATGTGAGCTGGGGGCCTGTCATCCCGGCCGGAGAATGTAGCGTCACGATAGAGGCAACCAAGGGCAATAACATGTATTACCTCACCAGTGACAACAACACAAATTCTTACCGCACTAGAATTCGAACACCATCATTCCCTCACTTGCAACAAATACCGTTGATCAGCAAAGGGCTCCTTATTCCTGATTTAATTGCAATCATCGCAAGTATTGATTTTGTGATGGCGGATGTAGATCGATGACTCAAAATCTCGCCACAGACTCACCGATGGACTACCTCACAGAACTTGAGGTCGGGGAGATCGAACAAGAAATTCAGCACCTGCCGGACCGTCAGTCCGCAGCAATTGACGCGATGAAGATTGTCCAATCCCATCGGGGTTGGATCTCAGATAATAGCCTGGAAGCAATTGCTCAGTTACTGGGTATGTCAATCGAAGAGCTAGATGGCATTGCGACTTTCTACAACCTCATCTACCGCCAGCCCGTGGGTGAACGCGTCATCCTTTTTTGCGACAGCGTCAGCTGTTGGCTTATGGATGGCGAGAAGGTCTGCAAAAAATTAAGCGAAAAGCTGGGAGTAGAATTTGGTCAAACGACTACTGATAACAAGTATACGTTGCTACCCGTTACCTGTCTTGGCGACTGTGACCATGCACCGGCCATGATGGTAGGAGACGAACTTCACCACGACTTAACCGTCGATAATCTGGATGAGCATCTGCAATGAGCAGTCAGCCGCTAACAAAAAATATCATTGACCACGAGGGTCCTACCGGATTTGTTCGGTATGAAGAGCGCGGCGGATACATCGCTGTAAGAGATACGGTCGGTAAACTCGACCCTGCCTCCGTGCTGGAAATTATCAAGGATGCAAACCTGCGAGGTCGGGGTGGTGCAGGTTTCCCAACTGGTATGAAATGGAGCTTTGTGCCTAAACCCGACGGCAAAGGTCACCGCTATCTCGTCGCCAATGCCGATGAAATGGAACCCGGTACCTTTAAAGATCGTTTGCTAATGGAACAAGACCCTCATCAACTGATAGAGGGAATGATTCTCTCTGCATACACACTCTCCGCAGATGTAGGCTACATATTCATCCGCGGCGAATACCACCTAGCTATCTCTCGACTCAAAGAAGCGATTGAGCAAGCTGAAGCATCTGGCTATATAGGTCATCGGATATTGGGTTCTGAATTTTCATTCAAATTGCACGTTCACGTGAGTGCAGGCAGATACATCTGCGGCGAAGAAACCGCGCTATTGAACTCCCTCGAAGGTAAACGCGCGACGCCAAGAACAAAACCGCCTTTTCCTCAGGTCAGCGGCCTATGGGGGCGACCGACCATCGTCAACAACGTCGAGACCCTGTGCAACATTACCCACATTGTTACCTATGGTGCCGAGTGGTTTCGAGCGCTTGGTAGAGGTACTGATGGCGGTACCAAATTATTTGGTGCCAGCGGCAGAGTTAAACATCCCGGTTGCTGGGAGCTGCCCATGGGGACCCCCATTCGAGAAATACTGGAGGATTGTGCCGGCGGTATGGCCGATGGCTACCAACTGAAAGGTTTTTTACCAGGTGGGGCTTCGACTGATTTTCTCACGGCAGACCATCTGGATATTCCCATGGAATACGAGACGATTATGCAGGCTGGCAGCCGAATGGGAACGGGCACCATGATCATACTCGATGACAGGTCTTGTCCAGTCGGAATGATCGCCAATTTAGAAAAGTTTTTTGCTCGGGAGTCATGCGGCTTTTGTACGCCTTGTCGAGAGGGATTGCCTTGGGTTCAACAAGTGTTGGACAAAATCGAAGCTGGCAATGGATCCTTGTCAGACCTCGATATTCTCGACAGACAGGCAATTTTCATCGGTGCCATAGGTAACACCCACTGCGCTCACGCGCCTGGCGCAATGGAGCCTTTGGTCAGTGGGATGAAATATTTTCGTGATGATTTTATCAGCCACATCGAGCACAAAATGTGCCCCTATTCAGCGAAGAGTGAGGCGCGCTAATGCCGACAATCATAGTTGACGAAAAATCTATTGAGGCAAAAGAAGGGGCTAACCTTCTAGAAACCCTATTAAGCGCTGGACTTGATGTGCCATATTTTTGTTGGCATCCGGCCATGGGGAGCATTGGCGCCTGTAGGCAGTGCGCAGTCATAGGGTACGCCAACGACGAAGACACACGTGGAAGAATCGTGATGTCTTGCATGACACCGGTCATGGACGGCGCGAGATTCTCGGTGACCGAAGATAAGGCTGCTAGCTTTCGTGAATCTGTGATAGAAAACTTGATGTTAAACCATCCCCATGATTGCCCCGTTTGTGAAGAAGGCGGCGAATGTCATTTACAAGATATGACAGTCATGGTGGGTCACCATGACCGGCAATACGAAGGGCTAAAAACGACCTTTCGAAATCAATATCTCGGCCCCTTTATCGGGCATGAGATGAATAGGTGCATAACCTGCTACCGGTGCGTACGCTACTATCAAGACTATGCTGGTGGCCATGACCTTAACGCGTTCGGTTCCCGAGATCGCGTATTTTTTGGCCGCGCTGAGCCCGGTGTGCTCGACAACGAGTTTGCCGGCAATCTCATTGAAGTCTGCCCCACTGGGGTTTTTACCGACAAAACCTTCTCAAAACATTACACCCGAAAGTGGGACTTGCAGTCAGCCCCAACCGTTTGTCAAGGATGCTCTTTAGGCTGCAACACCTATACATCAGAGCGATACGGGGAAGTTCGCCGAGTTCACAATCGCTATAACCATGAGGTGAACGGTTATTTCCTTTGTGACCGAGGGCGCTTTGGCGCGCAACACGTCAACTCTGTCAATCGAGTACCACAAGCAGGTGTACGCAATGAAGCTGGACTTTACGATCCAGTTAATCTGGAAGATGCTTTAGCAAGCGCCAGCACTTTGATAGAAAACAGCAAGCACTTAATAGGGATAGGGTCTCCCCGTGCTAGCCTAGAGGCTAACGAAGCTTTACGACAGCTAGTTGGCGCGAAGAACTACTGTAACGGCATGACGGACAACGAGCAAAAAATGCATCAAATTCTCCTTGATGTTCTCGCCAGCGATTTGAATTCGCCCAGTCTTGCCGAGGTTGAAGATTACGACGCTATCATCATCGTCGGAGAAGACGTCACCAACCATGCACCAAGACTCGCGCTATCAATTCGGCAGTCAGTACGCCAACGGGCAAGCGACCTTGCAAAAGATTCTGGTATCGCATTATGGCACGATGCAGCTGTCCGGGAACTTGCACAAAACGAACTAAGTCCGCTGATCATTTTGTCGCCCATGGCTGACAGGCTGGACGATATCGCCCAAGAAAGTATTCGGTTGGCACCGGCGGGGATTGTAGACCGGGTCATGCAAATTGCTTCAGCTGCCGATGGATCAACACCTTCTTCAGCAAACGAAATTGCCCAACTTCTTATCAATGCTAAAAAGCCCCTCATTGTATCCGGTACAAGCTTAAACAGCCTTGACTTACTCAAAGCCGCAACCAATCTTGCGATTGCTGTGACTAAGCATAATCCAGAAACCGGGATATTTTTGTGCGCCAGTGAAAGCAACAGCCTCGGCGTATGCCTACTTGCGAACGACCAAAGTTGCGAACAAATGCTGAAAGACAAACCAACGACAGCAATTGTACTTGAGAACGATATCTATCAGCGCTTTGACCACCGTGTGCTGGAATCTATTGAGCACCTTATTGTTCTTACTGCGCTTGATGATGAGACAGCATCGAGGGCAGAGATCGTTCTACCCGCAGGGTCATTTGCCGAAGCTCAAGGCACCTTTATCAATAGCGAAGGTCGCGCACAACGTTCGCTCGCAGTATTCAAATCAAAAGGCGATGTCACGCCCAGTTATCAGCTTTTGACGCGACTAAAAGGCGAGGCAAAGCGAGCATCACACTTGCAGGCGGACCTGGCAGCGTCGAATGAGGTTTTCGAATCGATTATCACCTGTGCACCGGACGAAAGCTTCCGTATAGCCGGAAGCAAAATTGCGCGTATGACACACAGGTCAAGTGGTCGCACGGCTACGGCAGCGAATATTTCTGTCCGTGAATCGAGACAGCCCGAAGACTCTGAGTCAGCGCTTGCGTTCACGATGGAGGGCAATCAACAACAAGCCCCGGTTAGCTTGCGCGCCTATACATGGTCTCCGCGCTGGAATTCCAATCAGTCTATTCACAAATTTCAAAGCGAAGTTGGTGGACCGGATAAGACAACCGTCGCCAAAAGCATTTTATTCCACCAACGTCCAGCGCTAACACCCTACCCGCTTTCTGCCAATACTGATGAGCCGCAATATGTCGTGGGTCAACATCATATCTTTGGTTCTGACCCTATCAGTAATGAAGCAGAGGAACTCGCAAGTTTAGCACCGACGCCCTATGCAAAAATGAATACTGCTACCGCTTTATCGCTCGGGCTAATTCATCGCAGTGGCGTTAAGTGTCACGACGTTGAAATGATCGTTTTGATCGAAGACGATGTCGCCGATGGCTGCCTAATTTATCCTTTAATCCGAGCAACTAGTGCATTGGCCGGCGCTGCACCGTCGGATTTCATAACGATTGATAATTGGGTAACACCTGAAAATGTTAACCGTGAGAGCCTCATCACAACGGATGGCACTCGCTAATGGCAGAATTTGTTATCTACCTCGTCATTTTTGGCACCCTCTTTGGTTCATTCACAGGAGCCGCCCTACTCGTTTGGTTTGAGCGTCGATTACTCGGCGTATGGCAAGATCGCCTCGGCCCAAATCGCGTTGGACCATTTGGCGCTGGGTTGGCTGTAGCGGACATCATTAAGCTGTTTGCAAAAGAAGATTGGATTCCACCCTTCGCCGACCGCTTTGTGTTTGTGTTCGCGCCGACTGCGATCGTCATGGCCATGCTGCTCGGTTTTGCCGTGGTCCCCTATGGACCAGACTTATATGTCGCAGATCTAAACATCGGACTATTATTTTTCCTTGGCATGACATCCCTCGCAGTCTACAGCGTATTGCTCGGAGGCCTTGCTTCGAATAACAAATACGCACTACTTGGCGGTCTACGTTCCGCGGCTCAAATGGTCAGCTACGAGGTTTTCATGGGGTTGTCACTGATGGGCGTCGTCATGCAGGCAGGTTCATTCAGCCTCGTTGATATCGTTCTATGGCAAGGCGAAAACTATTGGTTCGTCATACCACAGTTTATTGGATTTGTGATATTCCTGATTGCAGGCATCGCTGAAAGCCACAGGCTGCCGTTCGACCTTCCCGAAGCAGAGCATGAACTGGTAGCAGGCTTTCACACTGAATACTCCGGCATGAAGTTTGGCATGTTTATGGTTGGCGAATACCTGGGCGTGATCCTAATCTCGTCTATGATCGCAACGATATTCTTCGGCGGCTGGCTCGGACCAGATTTCTTACCTCCGATCTTCTGGTTCATTTTGAAAGCATTTGGGTTCATTTGCTTTTTTATCTTGCTAAGAGCAGCGATCCCGAGACCACGATACGATCAACTCATGTCATTCGGATGGAAGTACCTGCTTCCGTTGACACTTATTAACCTTCTGGCAACGGGAGTAATTCTGTTATGGGTGTGATTCTCAAAGCAATTTGGAGCCAACTCGTCACCTTGTATCATGTGCTGTTACACACATTTACGCCGACCGACACGGTTGAATACCCTGAAGTCATGCCTTATCTGGCGCCGCGTTATCGCGGGCGAATAGTACTAACACGTGACCCAGACGGCGAAGAACGCTGTGTTGCATGCAATTTGTGCGCCGTAGCATGTCCAGTGGACTGCATAGCACTACAAAAAACAGAAGACGAGCATGGTCGTTGGTACGCGGACTTTTTCCGCATCAATTTCTCTCGCTGCATTATGTGTGGCATGTGCGAAGAAGCCTGCCCCACCTATGCAATTCAACTCACACCTGATTTTGAAATGTGTGAATACGACCGACAAAGCATGGTCTATGAGAAAGAACATTTACTGATCAGTGGCCAGGGTAAATATCCTGGCTACAGCTTTTACAACGTTGCTGGCAAAGCAATTAAGGATAAAGATAAAGGTGCAGCTTTGAATGAGGCTACACCAATTGACGTAAAAAGCCTGTTGCCATAGGCAAACAGATTGATAAAGGTATACATCTTACATATGTAAGCAGGAAACAGGTTTATTATGCTGGAACTTGGATTGTTCTACATAGCGGCAACCGTCTCACTCGTTTCAACCGTCATGGCGGTCACGAGGTATAACGCTGCCCATGCGCTAATTTATCTTATTATCTCCCTACTCGCTTCAGCCATCATTTTTTATCTTGTCGGTGCACCCTTCGCAGCCGTTCTTGAAGTTGTCATTTATGCAGGCGCTATTATGGTGCTATTCGTCTTCGTCATCATGATGTTAAATCTTGGTGCCTCCGGTAACACCGAAGAGCATGCCTTGCTAAGACCTGGTATATGGGTCGTACCTTCGATTCTCTGCGTTGTGCTGTTGTGTGAACTTGTCTATGTGCTCAGCAAGTCAGAGCAAACCTTGTCAGGGCAAGTCGTCGGACCCAAGACCGTGGGGCTTGAGTTATTTGGCCCTTATGTGCTTGCTGTTGAAATCGCCTCAATGCTATTGTTGGCGGCTTTGGTAGGAGCCTATCATCTAGGCCGACGCTATTTTATCGACGTCAGGGAGCATAATAATGGGTGATGCGATTGCAATTCCCTTGAACCACGGCCTGTTGCTGGCAGCCATACTGTTTACAATAGGTTTACTTGGAGTATTGGTCAGAAGAAATATCATACTGATATTGATGTCGCTCGAAATAATGCTGAACGCCTGCGGTCTCGCTTTCATTGTTGCAGGCGCGCATTGGGGCATTGCTGACGGGCAGGTCATGTTTATGCTGATTCTCAGCATCGCAGCCGCAGAGGTTTCTATTGGCCTTGGCTTGCTGCTTCAGGTACATCGCAGATTCAAGTCACTGGATATCGACCAAGCAAACAGGATGGCGGGCTAATCCATGACTGATTTCATCTTTCTGGTACCACTGTCCCCATTAATAGGCTTCCTGATACTATTTTGCACACTCGGCAATCTGCCGAAACGTTTAGTGGCCGTCGTTGGCATTGGCAGTATCGCTATCTCCGCGCTCATCACAGCGTTGATTGGCAACACCCTTTTAGCCACCAACCAACCCCTATCTGTCGAACTATACACCTGGATAAATGTCGCAGGCTTTAAACCAGCGGTAAGCTTTTACATTGACGGATTAACTCTGACGATGATGTCTGTCATCACTGGCGTAGGATTGTTAATCCACATTTATTCCTCTGCATTTATGCTGGATGACAAAGATTACAGTCGATTTTTCTCGTACATGAACCTTTTTGTAGCTGCAATGTTGGTACTGGTACTTGCCGACAACTTGCTACTGCTGTTTGTGGGCTGGGAAGGTGTTGGACTCTGTAGCTACTTATTAGTCGGATTTTGGCATGAAGAAGCGGCCAACGGCGCCGCGGCAAGAAAAGCATTTATCGTTACTAGGATAGGTGACACAGCGATGGCACTAGGCCTTTTTGTGCTGTTTACCCAGTTAGGCACCCTCGACTTTGCGCCGCTGGCCATTGCCGCTCAAGAGGCATGGCCGAACGGGAGCCCAATCCTAACAATCGCGTGTTTGTTGTTACTCGGCGGCGCAGTAGGAAAGTCTGCGCAACTACCATTACAAACATGGTTGCCCGACGCCATGGCTGGTCCGACACCAGTAAGCGCCTTGATACACGCCGCCACGATGGTTACCGCGGGAGTCTATCTAATCGCACGAACACACGATTTATTCCTGCTGTCTCCATTTGCGCTACATACGGTTGCAGTTGTCGGTGCGCTGACTTTGGTCATGGCAGCTTTCACTGCAATGACGCAGCATGACATCAAACGAATTCTAGCCTATTCAACAATTAGTCAGATCGGTTACATGTTCTTGGCGCTTGGGGTTGGTGCGTGGGCCTCCAGCATATTCCATCTGATGACCCACGCCTTTTTTAAAGCACTGCTTTTTCTGGGCGCAGGCGCTGTGATTTATAGCCTTCATCATGAGCACGATATTTTTAAAATGGGGGGGCTTAGAAAGCGCCTACCGGTTGCTTTCTGGAGCTTCATGATAGGCAGTGCCGCACTTGCCGCTTTGCCCCTGACATCTGGCTTCTATTCTAAAGATGCAATACTACTTGCTGCCTATGATTCAAGCTGGAATGGACCATGGCTCTGGGGGATGGGTTTGCTCGGTGCTCTGCTGACTTCGATCTACAGTTTCAGATTGGTGTTCCTAGTGTTTTTTGGCGACGTCAAGACTGAGCCAGAAGCACCGGCCAATTGGTTTATGGCGGGACCGCTCCTGATTTTATGTCTGCTTGCAGTCGTTGGAGGGTTAATCGTAATACCTGTCGAAAGTGTATTTCCCACCATCGGCGAGATCAGCCATTCAGGGCCAATTCCGATCATTACCGCTGCCGTACCCTTGTTAGGCGTCTTCATCGCTTATCTATTATTTCTACGGAAAAGCATTGATCTATCACCGATAACCCAATCGACATTGGGTAAAGCCCTCAATCAATTCTTCTACAGCCATTGGGCAATGGATTGGTTTTATGACAGAACACTCGTTAAGCCATACACCTGGCTGGCAAATGTCAATCGAGCCGACTTCATTGACCATATTTATCACGGTGTGGCAGCGGCGACCATATGGGCGAACAAACGCATAGTGCAAACCCAAACAGGTCAACTCCGGACTTACGCTGGGATCATGGTTCTGGGTCTGGTTCTGATTATTGCAATCACGCTGGGAGTTAATGCGACATGATTATGGTATTGGTGGTTGCAACATTATTTATCGGTGGGCTTGGTGCGTGGCTGATCGAAGGCTGGAACAAAGACTTACCGCGTTGGATCTCAATAGGTTCATGCGCCGTCGCGTCTCTCCTTTTAGCAAACCTGTATTTTTCACCAACATCACAGGAATTGCTAACGGCAGGTGTCATATCAACTTGGTATGAGCATATCAGTGTTCCCTGGATCCCGCGCTTCGGCATTAGCTTTACGTTGGCAATCGATGGACTGAGCTTATTGATGGTCGCACTCACCTTGTTTCTTGGCTTTATCGCAATCCTGTCATCCTGGGATGAGATAGAGCAACGTCAGGGGTTTTTCCAATTTAACTTGTTATGGACTTTGGCTGGCGTAGTTGGTGTTTTTGTTGCACTGGATCTGTTTCTATTTTTCTTCTTCTGGGAGGTCATGTTAATTCCCATGTATCTCCTGATCGCCATCTGGGGACATGAGAACAAAGCCTACGCGGCAATGAAATTTTTTCTGTTTACTCAGGTAAGCGGACTCATCATGCTAGTCGCTATCCTCACGCTTGTTCTAGGTGTCGCGGGCGCAGACTCGCCACTGACTTTCAACTATTTCGACTTGCTAGGTCATAATCTCGATAAAGATCTTTCCTTCTGGGTGATGTGCGGCTTCTTTATTGCCTTTGTAGTCAAACTGCCAGGCTTCCCATTTCACACTTGGCTACCAGACGCACACACGCAGGCGCCTACGGCCGCGAGTGTGTTGTTAGCAGGAATTCTATTGAAAACTGGTGCTTACGGGCTCATCCGCTTCACGGTACCGCTGTTTCCTGAAGCTGCCGCCAGCATTGCCAATGTCGCCATGACTCTGGGTGCGATAAGTATTGTTTATGGCGCCCTACTCGCATTTGCCCAGACCGATTTTAAACGCCTAGTTGCCTATAGCAGCGTCAGTCATATGGGCTTTGTCCTTATCGGGGTGTTCGCTTGGACTGAGTTAACGCTTCAGGGATCCGTGATGCAGATGGTCGCTCACGGGCTCTCAACCGCTGCGCTGTTTATGATCGCTGGTGGACTTCAACAGCGCTTGCACACCAGAGACATGACAAAGATGGGTGGCCTTTGGCAGTCTGCACCCAGAATGGGCGCAATTGCTATGTTCTTTATTGTCGCTTCACTTGGCATGCCGGGACTAGGAAATTTTGTTGGCGAATTTCTCATACTATTAGGTGCATTCAGCGTTAATAAAACCATCACCGTGGTTGCGACGATGGGTTTAGTTACAGGGGCGGTTTATGCCTTGATAGCCATGCAGCGTGTATTTCAAGGTCCTAATTCAGCCGCGCTCAGTGCTAAAGGGAGCTTAAATATCAAAGATTTTGCTTCTCGAGAGATGATTGCAATGATCCCAATGATGATTGGCCTCACCTGGATTGGGATCTACCCTCAACCTGTGTTTGATCTGGTTGACCCGGTTCTCGCTAGTCTACATGAGCTTACAATGGGCGCCGACCATAATTGGATTGGAGCGAAACAATGACTACGTTAGATCTGTTTGCTCTATTACCGATGATTACGCTTTCTAGCGCTATCCTCATTGTTATGCTGGTCATTGCATTTGCTCGCAATCTCGCGCTGACCTGCTTGCTATCCTGCGTTGGACTCTTCGCAACCGTCGTTACAATATTTTGGGTATCATCAACAATCGAGCCCAGATTGGTCACGCCGCTAATCATTGTTGACTCTTATGCAACACTCTTTAGTTTTTTGGTTGTCACCGCAGCTATCTTTATTAGCCTAATCTCATACAGCTACTTAATAGATAGAGGCAAGAACCAAGATGAGTTCATACTGCTCTTAATGCTATCTACTCTTGGTGCCGTGATACTTGCACATAGCGCTCATTTTGGCTCATTCATACTGGGCCTGGAACTTGTTAGCGTTTCTTTATACGCAATGATTTCTTACCCCGTCAAAGGACTATTTGGGCTAGAGGCTGCACTAAAGTACCTCATTCTCTCTGGCGTCTCCTCGGCCTTCATTCTGTTTGGTATT
>JBLHWY010000046.1:0-38294 GCA_047629195.1 Candidatus Azotimanducaceae bacterium | reverse complement strand
ATTGATCCTAGCGGCGGTACCTACCACGTCTGTTCGCGTTGTGTACGTAAATCGTTTCTTTTTGGCGTTGACTCGAATACAGGGAAAGATTTATCCCATCGAAGAGAGTGGATTGAGCGGAGAATCGCCGAATTGAGCGGAGCGTTCTCTATATCAGTATATGCCTACTCGATTATGAGTAATCACTACCACCTTATCCTAAACGTGGAGCAAGAGGACATATCGGATGACGAAGTAGCTGATCGTTGGTTGCAGCTGTGCCCAGGAAGAGCGGCTTTGCAAGAGAAGGAGGGTGGTTTAGCATCTCAGAGATTGGCGCTGATGGATGATCCGTTGCGTATGTTAGTAATACGGGCGCGGTTGGTTTCAGTATCCTGGTTCATGCGTTTCCTTAATGAACCTCTCGCTCGCATGGCTAATCGAGAAGATGATTGTACAGGCCGTTTTTGGGAAGGAAGGTTTAAATCTCAAGCGCTGCTAGATGAGGCCTCTATTTTGGCATGTATGGTTTATGTTGACCTCAATCCTATCCGAGCAGGATTGACCGAATCCTTGGACGAAAGTGATTTTACCTCTATAAAACAAAGGCTGAGCAGAGGAAATTTCACTGATTCGATGGCAACAATTGGTCAGCAAAAGGGCATGACGTCTATTTCTCCGATCAACTTGGACACCTATTTGGAACTTATTCTTTGGACTGAAAGCAGTTCGCAAGGCAAAAGTAGGGGGTTTTCAAGTCGAATACTTCAGTGCCTAAAACATAATCACACGAGTGTTAATAGCTGGTTTCAGGATCATTTGCCTCAACCTGATACCTGGCAGCGAGCAGTTGGGACAGCTGTTAACATGAATGTGTACGCGGCATCCAATAAGCAACGTTGGATACGCAGGCGCTCTGGGGCTAGGTTACACTCTTAACCTTAAAAACCCGTTCAAGGTTAAGTCCCATCTCAGTTCCATTTAAAACTATCTCTACCACAATGTCAGCTGTGCTGTTTGCAGCCTAAACACTGCTAAGTGCTAAGATCATCTGTCTTAATTTGGTCGACCTCCATTCTATGCTGCTCCGTACATGCCTGTCATGAAATCAAGCTGAGCACTACATGGCTGGCATGGTTTAGGAAGCTGCGTGGTCTCCTGCTAGGCGGCCAAAGACGGCTCCGGACATTAATCCGGTACCGCCTGGGTAGTTAAAGTAGAATATACCGCCGACAAGTTCTCCTGCTGCATACAAGCCAGGCATGGGCGCCAGATCAGTATCAAGTACCTGGCCTGTATCAGGGTTTATCCGTAATCCGCCAAAAGTGAAGGTGATACCGCAGCCAACTTGGTAAGCTTCAAATGGGCCTTCTTCTATCGTATTCGCCCAATTAGATTTTGGTATTGTCAGATCATGCGTGCCACGTCCATCTTTGACGTTAGGGTTAAAGGGGATATCCTGCTGGATGGACTTATTGTACGTCTCTATCTCAGCAAGCATGCTAGTTGAGTCCACATCGCCCATTTTTTTTGCCAATTCTTCTAATGTATTCCCCGTGACTTTTGTCGCGCGCTTAATTCTGTACTCGTCACGCAATAGATGAGTTACCTTTTTGTCGAAGATTTGCCATGCAAATTGGTCCGGCTGATTGAGAATAACGCGGCCATACTTTGCGTAGGTATAGTTGCGAAAGTCTGCACCTTCATCAACAAAGCGTTTGCCTTCTGCGTTAATCATGATGCCCCATGGGTAGGAATGTTTCTGGAAGTTATCGCCCACGCTCAGGTCACCAAATTCTGGTGCATTGAAATCCCAACCTACCGCGTGACAACCAGACCAGTTTCCATAGGGTGATGCGCCGATATCCATTGCCATGCGGATGCCGTCACCTTGATTAAACCTGCTGCCACGCACCTTCGCCATTTCCCATCCTGGACCAAGGTATTGGGTTCGCCAAGCTGCATTTGCTTCGAATCCTCCGCTGGCTAGGACAACTGATTTCGACCTTATCTCGCTAATGCTATCTAAGTTTTTTACAGCTACGCCATTTATTACATGGCCGTCATGTAATAAATTAATCACAGGAGAGGAGTAACGTATTTCTATTCCCCGTGATAGTGCTGTCTTAGTCAGCTGGTCAATGAGACCCGGGCCGCCCCCCCATGTCTCTAGCGTTAGTCCACCCCAGAATTTAAATCGGTTTTCAACCTTAAAAGCTTGTCTGCCGTATATAGGCATAAATCGTACGTCGTTACTTCGAAGCCAATTCATGGTTTCTCTAGATGAGGTTACCAGACGTTCACACAAGGCGGGGTCAGTGCGATACCGCGTTACTCGAAACATATCATCGTAAAACTGATCAGTTGTATAGGTGCCGAAATCGGATATCTCGAATTGGTCTTTGGGTAGGTCGGGGCAGAGTGCCTCAATATCTTCGGCGCCGTCATAGGCAAATCGCATTGCACCGGCGGTAAAGCGCGAGTTGCCGCCGTTTTCTTCTTCGGGCGCTCGCTCTAGCATAAGTACAGTGGCGCCATGTTCTCTCGCTGCAAGCGCTGCGCAAAAAGCAGCGTTACCTGCACCTACTACAATTACATCGTAATCTAATTTTTGATCTACCATATCTTGCCTTCTTTAATGCTTGTTTACCGAAGCGACTGTGAAACCTGCTGTTTGCTTGTACCTATTTGCGATTTCTTCGAGCTCGGCCTGAGAAATGATGTCGTGAACATGCTCAAACCCATCTGGTGAACGTTCTTCAGCAAGCTGCATTACTTGTTCCGGGCCGTTTTTTCGATTAGATAATACAATATTTGATGTTGCCGGTCGGCGTTCTAATTCATAATTATCAAACGCCTTCGTGACCATTTCTTGGCTCGACAATTCATCACTTAATTTCTCAGCATCTAATATTCCCTGCGATGCACCGTTAGAACCAATGGGGTACATCGGGTGAGCTGCATCTCCTATTAGAGTCATGTTGCCAAATGTCCACTTGGGTAAAGGGTCTCGATCTGATAGCGGATACTCATAAACAGCCTGACATTGCTTGATGATCTTGGGTATATTTATCCAACTAAAATCCCAAGCGTCAAATGAGTCTGCAAAGACATCCACATTTACTTTTCTATTCCAGTTCTGCATTTCTACTGGGTCTTCAGGGTGCTCTAATTCAGCGATCCAATTGATGAGACTATTGTTCATACCATCACAGTTTTCTTGTATACAGTAAGCGACGAATTTGCAGGTTGGGTGTCCTGCCATGAACATGGTTCGACCATCGAGAAAGGGTTTAGTGACGCTGGTGCCACGCCACAATATCCTGTTGCCATAGAGTGGTGCTCCTTCGTCTGGGTATAACAGAGCGCGTGCGGTAGAATTTATTCCGTCTGCTGCGATCAAGCAGCGGCCTTCAACAAATACTTCCTCGTTTGCCAAATTCTGAAGTCGAACACTTACGCCGTCAGTCGTATCTTCCCAGTCAATGAGTTTCAGCCCAGTCTTCATCGTTTCTTCGCCAAGACGTTGGCGTGTTTCAGCAACGAGCATCATCTGAAACTTACCGCGGTGAATTGAATATTGGGGGTGTTCGTATCCCGCCTCAATACCTCGAGGCTCTGCCCATATTTGCTGGCCCCATTTGTTGTAATAATGTAATGCGCTCGTCCTAACGCCAATACTGTCCAATTGATCTTTAAGACCCAGCTCAACGAGTACCCGAACAGAGTGAGGCAGGAGGTTGATGCCGACCCCCAGAGGTTTAACTTCCTCTACGGCTTCGTAAATTTCAACGGGAATGTTATTCCTGTGGAGTAATAGTGCGAGTGTTAAACCAACGGGTCCAGCACCAACAATGATAATAGGTTTCTGCATCGCAAGATCAATCTCAAAGTTATTTGATTAAGCGTAAATGAATATATCGCTGAGTACCGCAATGATTGTACCGATAATTGGTTAAGGGTGATGTAATTCAGCATCATTTGGCTAAGCGTGGTCGAGTGGCAGGCGGGTTGTATGCTTCATTTTTTCCATAACAAAACTCGAACTCACATCGAACAAATCTGCTTTTATTAGTTTTTTATAGAGTTCATCGTAACCTTGCATGTCAGGTACGACGGCTTTGATCAGGTAATCAAGATCGCCGCTCATCCTATTGACTTCCAATATCTGTGGTAGTTCCGTCACGACGCTTCGAAATTGTGCGGCCCATTCATCATTGTGTTGATTGGTACGAACAGAGATATAGACCGTTAAGGTCAGGTTTAGCTGTTCTTGGTTCAATAGCGTAACTCGACCTTTGATAAAGCCGGCCTCGTCGAGCTTTTGCAATCTTCGCCAGCAAGCTGATTTTGATATACCAATCGACTCTGCTAGATCCGCGACGGATAAAGTAGCGTCAGCCTGAAGCAAGTTCAGTATTTCTCTGTTTGGTTTATCCAACATGTCTTTTATCCCAGTCGACGAAGTTCCAGTGAATGAAGTCGTTCTGATTACATAAGGGACATTGTGCCAAAATTTTATCAATCAATGAAACAAATGTTCTGCGGTGGTCGCAAAATAGCAAGCAAATAGAAACAATGTTCGGTCACAGACCGAATAATATGCGCTTCACACTGACAAGTTTGAGTATATGCCGTTATGGTAAACCTTATTGAACAGATCCGAGCCTCAGTCATCGGCGATAGACAATTAGTTGAGACACCGTTTGGATTGAAACCTTTGATTTACGCTGATTATACGGCTTCTGGTCGTGCCCTTGGCCTGATTGAAGATTTTATTCGGCAGGAAGTTTTACCTTATTATGCCAATACGCACTCTGAGAGTTCTTTCTGCGGCGCACGAATGACGCGATTACGTGAAGAAGCCAGGCAAATTGTAAAGCAAGCGGTTAGGGGGCGAGAACAGGATCAAGTGATATTTTGCGGTTCCGGAGCAACCGCTGGGATCGCCAAGCTGATTGGCTTGCTTGATCTTAATGAGAGGTTCGCCGCAGATTTGATCGATAAGCCGGTAGTGTTGATCGGTGAATATGAGCACCATTCTAATGACTTACCCTGGCGTGAACTCAATGTTGATCTGCACGTGATAGGGCTTGATGAAAACGGGATGCTGGATCAGGCAGAAATTGAGCAGGTGCTTGGCGCTAGTTCAGATAGAAATCTAGTTATCGGTAGCTTCTCAGCGGCTTCCAATGTGACTGGACTTAAGTCGGAGGTGGAACAAATCACTCAACTTTTAAACCAATATGGTGCGTTAAGTTGTTGGGATTACGCCGCCGCTGCACCCTATGTCCAAATCGATATGGGGCTTGGTGGAGGTATTGATGCGGTCTTTTTTTCGCCACACAAATTTGTAGGGGGACCTGGAACTCCCGGCGTATTGGTGGTTAATAATAGGGTGGTTAAAAAGGAGATACCTACAATACCAGGTGGTGGTACTGTCCGGTTTGTCTCTGGAGATCGCCACGTTTACTCTGACGATATTGTTCGTCGTGAAGAAGCGGGTACACCGGATATTGTTGGCTCAGTACGCGCGGGGATGGCGATCAAATTACAGCAAACAGTCGGAACTGAGGTGATTGAACAACTCGAAACGGATTTTACCACGCGGGCGTTGGCGCGCTTGAGTCTCCATCCCAATATTCACGTCCTAGGTAATCTTGAGGCGGCACGACTCTCTATTATTTCTTTTCAAATCGGGCAAGTTAACGGCTCCTTACACTACGGTCTGGTTGTTGCAATGCTAAATGATCTATTTGGAATTCAAGCGCGAGGTGGCTGTTCTTGTGCAGGTAGATACGCTCATTCGTTGCTTGATATCGACTCTGAACAGAGTGAGAAAATCGAGGCTGAGATTTTGGAGGGTAGCTTCTACGGTCGACCGGGTTGGGTTCGAGTGAATTTCAACTATTTCATTGATGAAGCAACGTTCGAATATATCCTTCAAGCAATTGTGTTAATCGCAGACAACGGACATAAACTTCGAAATCAATACGAGTACAACGAAATGTCTGGCGCATTTGTCAGTCAAGTTCCCGCAGTACCTAATACCTTAACGAGCATCGAACACTTTCTTGATAAACAGCCGCTTGATAAAACACTATTTGGGAAAATCTGTTCGCCCACACAATATGCTTGTAATGAGGGGTTGGTTCAGAATTTAAGGCAGGCTGAAGCTATTTTAGGCTAGCGCTTTATTCTTGAGATTCGATGCCAACAACATTTGTCTTTCAAGGGTGACTCAGCTGAACGGTCAGAGCCGGTCAATTTCATCTTTCAAGCGATATTTACCATCGGTAATGATCTCTTCTAGCACTTGAACCCGTTGTTGGAGATCTTCGATTTCTTCTAGGACTTGTTCATCAACTCCTGCATCGGCCTCAACACGTTTTATTGACAGCCAGTGCTTAATGATACCCGTCGCACAACCGACAATAACAATGACGGTCACCATATCAAATACGGTCATAACAAAGTCCTTTGTTTACTTTAACTCCGACAGCAGATCAGCGTAGCTCGAAAAACCAAAAGTTTGTTTGATTTCTTTATCCCACACATTGTCTAGCGCAGTAATTATTTTGTTGTTGAGGTTTCCTTTGTGGGAGTCTACTTTGCCATCTCGCACTTTTGAGCTGTCGCTGCCTGCTGGCAGATTACACAACCGTTCACTACGTTCTCTCATGATGAAATCATCAAAGCGGTTCTTGTGTTTTTTCATAAACTCAAGTGAACTGTGTTCAATAGTCATCGCTTTTAATTCTTCATCTAGCGGGATATTACAAAATTCAGCAATACGCTCGATGGTTTGAATCGGGTTTTTATTCATGTGTTCGTAAGCAAGGAAAAGAACATTTTGGTCGTCTCGGTGAGGCCACCAGGATTTTAAGTGACGCCAATACCCGCCTGAAGAAACATACCTTTGTAACGCAAATTCTTCAATCGATATTGAGCCAGGTTCAAAATACCAACCCTCCATAAAGTGGTATGCCGAAACCAGTGCGTCCGCTGGGTTTCTGACGGAGATAATGTACTTACCGCCTTTTTGAATCTGGTCATAATCCATATGACTCTTGAACGCTCTAGGCTCTGCACGCTGGGGTGCATCTAAATCAATGCCAAGCCCTGTGCTAACTTCTATCCAGGGTACTACTCGGGATATATCATCAAAGTCCATGTCGCCCCTGGTGCGTAGGGTGTGAACAATTTGCTGAATCCAAGTGGTTCCGCTTTTACCGTAGGGGGTTACAATGATGTCTGTTGGGCGAAGTTTAAACTCGGCCGCTTTCTTGAGGTCCTCCGGGTTAAACTGAAGAGCCTGTCTTTTTGACATTTCCTTCAGCGAAGTCGGTCGAGAAGGTTTGGCGGCTTCGATGTTCTGATCGTGCATTTTATTTGACTCTCCAGTTCAAAGCTTGTTCAAACAGCCATTTTTGCTTTGATTGCTTCGTGACGCTGATAGTCTTTCAGCGTGAAATCGTCCATCAAAAAGTCGTCAATTGTTGCCTGCCCTCGGTCTTTGATGACCAATTGTGGTTGCTCGAACGGTTCGCGCGTGAGTTGCTTGCGACATTGTTCCTGTGCATCAAGGTAAATATGAGCATCACCTATCGCATGTACAAATTCACCAACTGCTAAATTTGTTAGTTTCGCAATGATATGAAGAAGTAGGGAGTAGCTCGCAATATTTAAAGGCACCCCAAGAAACATATCAGCTGAGCGTTGGTACATTTGCAATGAGAGCGCGCCATCTGCCACGAAGAACTGAAAGAATGAGTGGCAAGGAGGAAGGGCGACATCTTTGTAGTCGACTTCTCCTGGATTCCAAGCGTTGACAATTATCCGTCTTGAGGTTGGGTTGTTCTTGATTGTCTCGATTGCTTCTTGTAGTTGGTCTACTTTTTCACCGGTCGATGTGCGCCAAGCGCGCCACTGTTGGCCGTAGACTCTGCCCATGTCACCGTCAGATTGATCTTTGGTCATTCCATGACGTTGAAGGTAATCCTCATAATTTAGGTCCCACAACTTGTTATGTGCATAAATTTTTTTTAAGTCGTTGATGTTACCGGAGCCGCTGATGAACCATAGCAGTTCGGATACCATCGATTTCCAAACAAGCTTCTTTGTTGTGACGGCAGGAAATCCTTCACTTAGATCATATCGTGCGTTAAGTCCGAAACATGCAATGGTGCCAATACCAGTTCTGTCTACGCGCTTCGAGCCGTTATCAAGTATGTACTGGAGCTGGTTTAGATAAGTTTTCATTTGTTGCCCAGGAGCCGCTCGCCGAATATACAGACGAGCCACCCTTTCCCCCAAAAAATATGTGTTAACCGCACTTACTGTCACCACATGCGAGGCAGGTCATACAACCATCCATTTGAACGCTGGCTTGGGTATTACACTTTTTACATAACTGAGCGCCTGGTGGATAACCAGCTACCTCGGCTGGATCTTCAGCATTCGCTGCGCCACCTATGAGTGCGGCTCTTTTTTCTTCGATAAGCGCTTTGTGCGCATCGCTGAGTTCTTCCGGTTTGATCAGGCCACATTTTTTCATGTGAGTTTCAAGTACCTCACCAATCTCCGCGACCAGCGAGGGCATAAAACGACCGCCTTTTTTAAAGTAGCCTCCCTGAGGGTCAAAAACCTGGCCAAGCTCTTCAACCAAGAAGGTCACATCGCCACCTTTACGGAAGACGGCAGAGATCAGGCGGGTGAGGGCGAGGACCCACTGAAAGTGTTCCATATTCTTTGAGTTAATGAAGATCTCAAACGGATATTCCTGCTCATGCTCGGTACCGATGTTTAACAGTATATTGTTAATCGTGATGTACAATGCATGGTCAGACAATGGCGTCTTGATTTTGTAGGTGTAACCCTTGAGTTCCTCGGGTCGCTTTACTTCTTCATGCATCGCCTCACGAGCTGCTTTGACGGGAACTTCTACCTCGTTAGGTTTTTTGATGCTGTAGCCAACAATATTCTTGTCGATTTTAATAGTCATAGTGTTTTCCAATTATTTCTTGTGATCGATTGCATATCACATTTCACAGGCTCATTAATATTACCGGGCCTAATATCTCGCAAACGGGTTATTCAAGTCCTAGCTCAGAACTTTCCGTAGTATCCCTCTTTGATCGCGTCGAATAGATTGGCTGCTGAGTGCAGTTCGCCGTCATATTCGATTTCTTCGTTACCTTTGACTTCAACAAAACTGCCGTCTTCTAGCTCGAAGCGATAAGTAGTATTCTCGAGATCAGCTTCTTTCACTAAAACGCCTTGGAATGCTTCTGGGTTAAACCTAAAGGTAGTGCAACCCTTTAATCCTTGCTCGTAGGCGTACAGGTAAATGTGCTTAAAATCCTCAAACGGGTAATCGGTCGGTACGTTAGCTGTTTTTGATATTGAGGAATCAATCCAAAGTTGTGAAGCTGCTTGAATATCAACGTGGTTGATCGGGTTAATATCATCTGCTGTTCTAAAATATTCAGGTAGTTTCTTTGAATCATCGGTCGTGTAGGGTTCAGCAGAAGGGTTGACCATGGCGCGATAAGCGAGCAGCTCAAATGAGAAGACATCGACTTTTTCTTTTGATTTTTTCCCCTCACGAATCACGTTTCTTGAATAATGATGCGCGAAACTTGGCTCGATACCGTTACTCGCATTATTTGCCAGAGATAAAGAAATTGTTCCTGTAGGTGCGATAGATGTGTGGTGCGTAAACCTGCAACCAGTCTCTGCTAGCTGCTCAATGAGTTGTGGTGCAATGCTGCCAATCTTTTGCATATACCGGCTGTACTTTGCATGTAATACCTTGCCTTTAACTTCATCTCCCGCTTTATAGCCGTCAGTCACCATCTCAGGTCTGCGACGCAGCATCTCACCCGTGACTTCAAATGCTTCTTCCATAATGGGGGCCGGGCCTTTTTCTTTCGCAAGTTCAAACCCGGTCTTCCAGCCAACCAGTGCAAGCACCTTGGTAACTTCAGCTGTGAATTCGACTGACGATGCATCTCCATATGACATGCCCATCATGGTGATTGTTGAGCCAAGCCCAAGATAACCCATGCCATGTCTTCTCTTGCGCTCGATCTCAATTCGCTGCTGTTCAAGTGGCAGGCCATTAATTTCAACGACGTTGTCCAGCATTCTAGTGAAAACTGCAACAACCTTTCTAAATTCTTCCCAGTCGAAATCAGCTTCCGCGCTAAATGGTCGTTTTACAAACCGGCAAAGATTGACAGAGCCGAGCAGGCAGCTGCCATAAGGTGGTAACGGTTGCTCGCCGCAGGGATTTGTTGCCCTAATGTTTTCGCAAAACCAGTTGTTATTCATCTCATTGACCTTATCAATAAGAATGAAGCCCGGTTCAGCGAAATCATAGGTTGAGGCCATAATCAGATCCCACAACCTTTTTGCCTTGATTGAATTAGTAATTCGGCATGCAACCAGCCCGTTCGCATCGCTGACATACTTGCCTGTGACGGGGAAGTCGCGCCAGAGAACTTTTGCCGGGTCAGCCAAATCTACCTCATCTGTTTCTACTTCTTCTGCGGTCATTGGGAAGGAGAGATACCATTCCCTATCATGTTTGACCGCTTCCATGAATTCACTCGTGATCAGAAGTGAGAGATTGAACTGCCGAAGCCGACCGTCTTCACGTTTTGCTCGTATGAACTCCATGACATCTGGGTGACCGATATCAAAGGTGGCCATTTGAGCACCCCGGCGTCCACCAGCGGATGAAACCGTGAAACAGGTCTTGTCGTAAATATCCATGAAGGAAAGTGGACCTGAAGTGTAAGCGCCAGCGCCGGTGACATAGGCGCCTTTGGGTCGTAGCGTAGAGAATTCATAGCCAATTCCACAACCCGCTTTAAGGGTCAATCCTGCTTCTACATTCTTATGCAGTATATCTTCCATCGAATCTTCAATTGTGCCGGATACAGTACAATTGATCGTCGATGTTGCAGGTTTATGATCTAGCGCACCGGCATTCGAAATGATTCGACCTGCCGGAATAACGCCCTGGCGTAACGCCCACAAGAAACGCTCATTCCAATGTGCTTGCTTCGACTCGTCTTCTACCGCCGCCAATGCTTTTGCAACACGTTGATAGGTCTCATCGATATTTCTATCAACGAGCTCGCCTTTTTTCGTTTTCAGGCAGTATTTACTTTCCCATATATCCATGGATGTTTCTTGAAAGTCGATATCTTTTACGGAGCTGAGAGCGGCTTTAAGGTCTGGTACTTGAGCGGTGGAGTCCATGCAATTTCCTGGGTCGGTAGTGCTTTATTTTTGACGACGATTATCGACAGCAATGATTTGCAGTAGTTGCCGATTTCTAGTTATTTACCTGTTGCGAAAGATAGGCCGCCCGTATTTCCAATTGGCCTTTTTACACAGTACTGGCGTCTCTCATTCATCACTATCATCTACTCAAAATTTTGTTTCAAATTGTCATCCATCACTTCTAATTACTGCCGTGTAGCCAATTAGTTGTAATCAAAGATGTCAATTTTCGACGGCTCTAAAGCGTTGCCTTTTTGTGATAAATACTTGCTGCTTGTGTCGGGAGTCGACCAGCGCTATTTTTTGTTATTTTTAATTCTTTAGCGTCATAGTCCAGATATTGTGCCTTAAGAGCTTTTCAAACACAACATCTAGTGCTGAAAATATAATCGCCCTTGGAGCGGCGGTATGCTGGCATGCATAGAGTGTGCCAAAATAAGGGTCAGGTTGTGACTAGACAGCCAAGACGAAGCAGGGCGGATAACCTGGGTGGATAACCATTGTTGCTAACTAAGGTTGCTAACGGGGGTGGCTAACTAGCGTGGTCATTCGAGAAGTAAAAAAACGATAGTCTAAGTAATAACCAGAGGGAATTCATGCTCGACTCTAAGCCGATCAACAATCTTCAAAAGATTGCTGGTTACGCCGGGTTTTTGCATTCTTTTTGCCCGAAAGCAAAATTTAGCTCGGGTACACCAATGACCATCTTCGTGTCGTTGGCTATCTAGTACGATCGCGTTGATTTCTTTAAGCTCAGTTTCATGAACACATAGATCCAGTACGAGTTTCTCATCAGGCGTAAATTTCTGGTTACTGTTAAAATGGATGCCTGAAAGGCTCATGTCGAGACATTTGGAAGAGGAGGGGTTAATGCGAAGCAGTCCCTTAATGCCAGTTCTGGCAACACTTAGCACTAAATCAACTTTACAATAGCGCGCATTTTTCCTTCGTTCATCCTGAATCTGAGTTTGTTGCGTTGAGTCAGAATTAGATTTGCTGTCTTGTTGGTTCATGGGTTTTGGCATGGGTTCTGGCATAAGTTCCGGCTTTAGTTCTAGCGTAATATTTTTATTATAGTCATCGTCTTAGCATCAGATCTCTAATATCCGAACATACCACATTGAAAAGGTTCAATGTTTTTTTTCAAACTTCCGTTTTTCAGTGCCAAGAGCGCAGCGGTAGTCAAAATTTTAAGTATTTTACAGTACCTTAAAATGATCCTTGCGAGTGGGATTGTCTGTTTTGTTAGCTTTCTGTATTGTCAGTAACAACAAGCGCTATCAAGTGCTCGCAGACATTTATAACCATAAAAGAGGCAAACAGATGCACCCAGGTGAACTTGCAACGGCAGCTCCTGATAAACCGGCGTACATAATGGCCGAAAGCGGTCGAGTGATAACTCGTCAGCAACTCGAAGACGGCTCAAACCAATATGCGCAGCTATTTCGCAGTCTTGGTCTCAATCGAGGTGATCATCTCGCCTTGATGTTGGAAAATCATGATGCCTACCTCCAGCTCTGCCTGGGCGCTCTTCGATCAGGTTTGTATTTCACTTGTATTAGCTATCGCTTACAAGAACACGAAGTTGAATATATTGTGAATGACTGCGAAGCCAAAGTCTTCATTACGTCTAGAGGTCAAGCGGCGATTGTCGAAAAGCTAATTGGGAAGATGCCTGGTATCGAAAAGTGCTACATGTTGGATGGCGTTATTGCAGGTTTTGAATCCTTTGAGGCGGCGGCAGCTAAGATGCCAACAAGTCCCATAGCTGATGAAAGCACAGGCACATCTATGCTGTATTCCTCTGGCACCACTGGGCGACCCAAAGGGGTCCTGAAGCCTTTGCCAGAGAATGCTTTTGGTGTAGCCGAGGGTCCAAATATCTTTGCCCTGCTTTACGGTACTACGGAATCGAGCATTTATCTGAGTCCAGCACCGCTATACCATGCCGCGCCTCTTACCTTTACGCTTGGGTTTTTGTTGCAGGGTATGACCTGCATTATTATGAAGAATTTTGAAGCTGAAGCTGCTTTAGCTGCCATTGAGAAGTACCACGTGACCCATTCTCAATGGGTACCAACAATGTTCATTCGTATGCTCAAATTGGATGAAGACGTCCGGCTTAAATATGACCACTCCAGCCTGACCTGCGCGATACACGCAGCGGCACCATGCCCAATTAAAATAAAGGAACAGATGATTGAGTGGTGGGGTCCTGTTATTTATGAATATTACGCCGGGTCTGAGGGGAATGGGTTTGTTGCCATTAATTCGGAAGAATGGTTGGCGCACAAAGGCTCCGTCGGTCGATCTTTAACCGCGGTGCTGCATGTGCTCAACGATGAAGGCGATGAGGTTGCTGTGGGCGAAGTGGGGACTATCTTCTTTGAAGGTGGCGGAGAATTTAGATATTACAATGATGACGAGAAAACAAATGATTCTCGCAATGATCAAGGCTGGTCCACACTCGGAGATGTTGGATATATAGATGAAGATGGGTTTCTCTATCTCACCGATAGAAAGAGCTACATGATTATTTCCGGTGGCGTGAATATATACCCTCAGGAAGCTGAGAATATATTGGTCACGCATCCTAAAGTAATGGACGTCGCCGTGTTCGGTATACCTAACGAGGATTTTGGTGAAGAAGTCAAAGCTGTTGTTCAGCCAAAGTACTTGGAAGACGCTGGTCCTGAACTAGAAGAAGAGTTGATTGAATTTGCCCGCAGCCATTTGTCCCATATCAAATGTCCTCGATCGATAGACTTCGAAGAGGAGTTGCCCAGGCATCCAACCGGAAAACTCTACAAACGATTGCTCAAAGATCGCTACTGGAAGGATCATAAAGGTAACTTGGCTTCCTGAAGTTGAACAGTCTTGCCGGCTAATCGTCCTGTAATAGATTGGCCGGCGAGTATTGATCTGTTAGTACTCGTTTCGAAGTGTCCCAATCGACTTTGCGACTCATAAAACTTGGGTATATTTCCATCTCGACACCATAACTGTGAAGTCTTGCTGATAAATTCTTTGCCCGGCTTTTCAACACGAAATCTCCGGGTAGCTTGCCATTCACTGCGACGATGACTCTGTTGCCAGTATCCGGCATTTTGAGATTCAGAAAGCTGCCAAAAACTTTGGCGTAAGTAGCCGATTCATGGCCATATAGCTTGCTGGTAGAGAACGTGTTGGCTATCAACACGCCATCTGTCGTCAATAGGTCCTTTGATTCTTGAAGAAACTCCGTTGTCATTAAATGCTCGGGTATATATTCACCTGTGAATGCATCAAGAATGATCATGTCGTATTTTTCTTTCCGAAGCTTTGCCCGCTTAATAAAGACCCGTGCATCGTTGACGTGCACTGTTAGTTTTTCAGTTTCGCGGAACTCAAAATAAGTTTTAGCAACCTTGACGACGGCTTCGTCGATTTCGACAACTTTGATATTCGCCTGAGGATAAAGTTCTGTCAGAATCGCAGGTATAGTGCCGCCGCCAAGCCCTACGATCAGAATGTTCTTGGGCTCAGGATTCACCAGTAGACCAGACAATGTCATTCGAACATAAGGAAACACGACCCTCTTGGGATCGTCCATATCTTTGCAGGTCTGATTGCGATCATCACGTTTGATGGTAAAGACCAGACAACGCCGGCCGCGCTCTTCACTCACCACGATATTGCGATATAGCGATCGTTCCTGGTGGACAATCTTGGCTACCGAAAGTAACGGTATCAAGCAGATGGTGAGGGCAAGAATATATCGCATGTTAAGTAACCCTGTTGGCAATAAGGGCGTAGATACCAGCGACGGTAAGTATTACGCACGTTGAAATAAGAATGGTATTGACCTCAAACCATAGAACAAAATAGAACGAAGTCGCAAGAGTACCAATTGCACTACCCAGAGTCGAAATAAAGTAGAGGCTACCAGCAATACTGCCAGAGCGGGCACTACTTTCTACTAACAACCTCACGGAGTAGGGCGCAATCATGCCAAGCACGGCGGTTGGGAAAAAGAAAAGAAACATGGACGCGACCAGAGAGCCGTATCTTGGGTCTTCAATGCGAACAAAGACCCAGTCCATAATGCTTTCACCAAAAATGATTGATGGTGTTAGCATCAGCGCGGCGATGATGAAGAAAGTGCCGTAGCGGCCGAGGTTGGGGTTATGGATAGAGAGCTTGCCACCGGTCAAATAGCCTATGGAGAGTGAAAGCATAAAGACTGTGATGATGCTACCCCAGACGTAGATGCTACTGCCAAAATAGGGGGCGAGTATTCTGCCGCCCAATAATTCGATTGACATAATGATGAAGCCACTTAGAAAAGCGAGTGGAAGAACAACATATGTGTGAAATGCCGGGCGAATTATGCTTCCTGTAGGAGCGCTAGCGTCGTGGTCCATACTAAATGTTTACCGCAATGAAAAGCGCGTTAGTATACCGTTCGAGGTTCTATCAGGCGAGGAGCAATTATGTCAGAATGCGGCGTTGTTTCGTAACCTAGCTGTGTCGGTATTTTAGTTTGAGATCGCTTCTCCGCCTTATTCCTGTATTGAAAGATTATCGCTTCCAAATTGGCGCAAGCTTTTTGGCATTTTTTATTGCGCGTTTTTTTGAAATTAGCACCTATTTTCTTGTCTCATTGGGTATTGACGCGATTCAACAGGTGATTGAAAAGAAGCCGCCAGAGTATAGTATTGGCCAGGTTGGCCTTGGCATCGTGTTTTGCGTATTGATGCGGTTCATCGTTGTGATTTATGCCAGACGCGGGCTACGCAGGGTTGGCTTTGCGGTTTGCTACGACTTGCGGCAGAAATTGTTCAGCATCGTTCAGCTACAAGGCAGTGAGTTTTTTGCTCGCATGGGTGTCGGTGACATCATGACCCGTGCCATCCAGGATATTTCCCTGATACAGCGTCTCATTTCGTTTGGCTCCTTTGGTATCGTGATTATGGTCTATGCACCATTCTTCGCGATTATCGCAATGACTTACAAATCACCTTTGTTAACCCTGTTGATACTGCCTGTACTGCCATTGATTTTTTACTACGGTTGGCGGATGTCAGGGGAAATGGCAGAGAGCTCTCTCGCCATGCAAGAGGGCTTGTCAGCTCTGACGAGTCATACCCAGGAAAACCTCAGCGGTATTCGAACCGTTCAGGCCCAGGCGCAGGAGCAAAATGAAATCAAGCGCTTTTGGGTCACAAATGATCAATACGCCAGGGCCTTTTTTAATCAGGCTCGAATTAACTCACTGATGACTGCTTGGATGCCTTGGCTTGCTTCGGCAGCGCAGCTCCTGATTATTATCTACGGCGGTAACCTGGTGCTTGAAGACGAGCTTAGTGTGGGCGATCTCATCTTTTTTCTCGCTTGCTTAAACATGCTGCTTCAGCCGATTCGCATGGCTGGAATGTTGGTTACTATGGTCCAACGTGGCGCGGTTGCATCCAGACGGCTATATGAAATATTCGATGCTGAGCCAGAGATCTCAGATCAGCCCTCTGGACAAACCCCGATGAACATAACGGGTGATTTCGAGCTACAAGGCCTTAGTTACACTTATGCTGGGGCCGATGAACCCATACTAAAAGATATCAATTTACATATTCGTTCTGGAGAATCGATCGGTATTGTTGGCAGAGTAGGGTCGGGTAAGTCAACGCTGTTAAAACAATTTACACGCATGCTTGATTCGACCGAAGGTCAATTGCTGGTCGATGGGTTCGACATAAAAGATTACCCGCTGCAGCAGATTCGCAGGCAAGTAGCTCAAGTATTACAAGATCCCTTTCTTTTTGCTGAGCCCTTGCGGAACAATATCAGCTATGACGAGCCCGATCGCGATTTGCAAATGATCTGGGACTCGGCTGAATCTGCAGCGTTAAAAGACACAATTTTGGAATTTCCAGAGCAACTAGATACGCTTGTCGGCGAACGCGGTGTGACGTTATCTGGTGGACAAAAGCAGCGCACAACGCTTGCTCGCGGGTTTATTCGGGATGCATCAGTGCTCATTCTTGATGATTGCTTCTCCAGTGTTGATACTGAGACGGAAGAACATATTCTCTCCCGTCTAAAATCACAACGAGGCGATAGAACGACAATTCTGGTATCACATCGAGTTTCTACCCTTCGGCACTCAGATAGGATTGTGGTGATGGAAGAAGGCACTATTGCCGAAGTCGGAAGTCACGAAGAGCTGCTGGCCTTGAATGGGTTATATGCCGAGCTTGAAAGACTACAAACCCAAGGCAGTGATCCTAACCGGCTAGTGGATGTGGAGTTAACGCCAGTATGAACCAGTCACGGGACCATAGCCCTCATGACCATAGTATGTTTGAAGCTGAGCTTTCGGGCAATGTACTCAACTTGCAACTATTGGGGCGCATTCTTAATTGGTTGAAGCCATACCGGCTTGGTTTGTTTGCCAGCGCAATACTTGTGTTGGCTGCCAGCGTGCTTGCGGTGTTGATGGAAATCGTCATAAGTTTAGTGTTGGTCGACTACATTATTGTTGGCAGTGAAAATAGCAACATGCCTGACTTAGGCATGATTGAATTAACCCAATGGGTTGAATCCGCTTTAGGTATCCCGCCACTTTTTGCGGCAGGGTTGTTGTTTTTTGTTGCGATGACCGCGAACGGCATTTTTGGGCATGCGCATCGTCAGACCCTAGTCGGTGCTATTGTGAATGCCTTAAGGGATTTGAGACAGGATCTGTTTGCCCATCTTGAGACCCGTCCAAGTTCTTTCTACGACGGCGTTCCTGTCGGTAGGATTATGACCCGGGTTACAAATGATATTGAAGCTTTGTTCGAAATGTTGCGCGGTATTGGTAGTCTCGTTGGAGAGTTTGTTCCCTTTTTTGTAGCACTAAGCATCATGTTGACGGCGAGTGTTGAATTGACGCTTATGCTATTGACGCTGGTACCTATTGTTGCCCTTGCAACTTATTTTTTCAGGCAGGCAACGCGGGAAGTGTTTAGGCTGGTTCGGAACAGCGTTTCGTCTCTGAATCAAAATCTGCAGGAAAATCTATCTGGCATGCAGGTTGTACAATTAAGCGAACGTCAAGAGCACAACCTTGGAAAGTACACAAGAATCAATAAAGCTAATCGTCGTTACGAATTTCGTTCAATCAATCTTTCGACCTTCTATGGTGCTTTTAACGACAGTCTGGCGTCGATTGGGTTAGGTGTCATCATATGGTATGGCGGCGGAGAAGTTGTGCAGAATGAAATGAGCCTGGGTGGGGTCATATTATTTACGCGGTTTATGGGAATGCTCTTTACACCCGTTGTCATGCTTGGAGAGCAGCTCAACGTTTTATTTCGAGCCATGGCAAGTGGCGAACGGATATTCCAGGCGCTGGACTGGGACGAGCAGATTCATGAGCCTGAAAACCCGGTCCAACTTATCGGTCGATTAAAAGGTAAAGTTGAGTTTCGTGGGATCAATTTCGGCTATAAAGCCAGTACTCCAATTCTGAAGCATGTCTCATTTACAGTGGCGGCAGGCGAGAAGATGGCAATTGTAGGACCTACAGGGTCCGGCAAGAGCACCTTAATAAAATTGCTGGGGAGGTTTTATGATTTCGATCGAGGAATGATCTTTCTTGATGGTCATGATCTTAATGATATCCATAGTAGAGATCTCAGAAGTCGAATTGGGGTAGTGCTGCAGGACTTTCATATATTTTCCGGATCAATTTTGGACAATATCATATTGGGCAACCCTGACGTGAGTCGACAGATGGCAATTGATGCCGCAAAAACCGTTAATGCCGATCATTTTATTATGAAATTGCCCAAGGGTTATGACACGCCTTTAGTCGAGAGGGGTGCTAACCTTTCCCAGGGACAACGCCAACTCCTTGCGTTCGCGCGCGTGCTCGCAGCAGATCCGGAAATTTTGATTCTCGATGAAGCAACTGCCAGTATCGATACTGAAACTGAAATGTTAATCCAGGATGGCCTGCGTAAACTCATGGTTGGGCGAACTTCAATTCTAATTGCACATCGGCTTCAGACAATTCAAGAAGCCAATCGAGTTACCGTCTTACACCATGGCGAGGTGAAAGAGATCGGCACGCATGCTGAACTACTGGCATTGAATGGGTTGTATGCGACGCTGCATGAGTTGCAATTTCAAGAGACGAAGTAAAAAGATCAGTTGAAAGGCTACATTTGTTAATAAACCAATTATTAGGAAGCCCAGTGAGTATTAGGTCAGCATTAATCAGCGCAGTTCTACGAAGAACACTCAAGAAGCAATTTGATAACATCGGTGACGTTACCGAATTTAGACATAAGATGGCGAGCGCTGGTGGGCTTGCCAGTAAAACCCCTGACAATGTGTTTGTCTCAGCGGTGAAAGTTCCGACCGACTCTGCTTCGGAAATCCATTGTGAATGGCTACAGATGAAACAGGTGAGTTCTGAGCCTGTGCTGATTTATCTTCATGGTGGTGGTTACATTTTTGGTGGACTAGACAGCCACCGCGATATCGCCTGGCGATTGGCAGAAGCCGGAGCGGTTAGGGTATTGAACGTGGGCTATCGACTCGCACCAGAGCATCCCTTTCCCGCTGCGCTGGAAGACGCGATAGCGTGCTATAAATGGTTGTTGGCTTCAGGGGTCTCACCGAATCAAGTCGCTATTGGTGGGGATTCTGCTGGCGGAGGGCTTGCGGTTGCGACGCTGGTCAACATTAAGAACCTTGGCTTACCGATGCCAAATTGCGCAATACTTTTATCTCCATGGACGGATCTCTCGTTATCAGGAGATTCTGTTCAGGCGAATGCGAATAGTGATGTAATGTTGACCCCCAGTGCACTAAAAGAGATGGCAGACCAATACTTAGGTGAACGAGATCGCAAAGCACCACTGGCTTCACCCTTATTCGCGGATCTGAGTGACTTACCCGCAATTTTTATTCAGGCCAGCGAATCCGAAATTTTACTCAGTGATGCTCAGCGACTAGAGACAAAGATCCTAGCGGCTGGGGGTGAGGCGAAACTCGAAACTTGGCCAAAAATGCCACATGTCTGGCAGGTACTAGCGGCTCGAATACCTGAAGGAAAAACCGCAATTGTTAAACTGGGTGAGTTCTTGAAGATACGGCTGTCCGGCCAGCTTTGAGTATGCAGACCGAACCAATCGCGCGAGACCTCATCCTTCTTGGTGGCGGACATAGCCACGTGTTGGTGCTACGTATGTTAGGTATGAAACCGATACCCGGTTTACAAGTAACACTGATCAGTCCCGATGTGTTGACACCTTACTCTGGTATGTTGCCTGGTTTTATCGCCGGCCACTATAGTGAAGCCGACATTCATATTGACCTCGTGCCGCTTTGCAAATTTGCCGGTGCCCGTTTTATTAAAGCTACGGCATATGATATTGATCCAGTATTACAATTGGTGAAATGTCAGGGCAGGGCTGATTTCAAATACGACTTGCTGTCGATTGATATTGGCATTAGTCCCGCAGTTTCAGATGTTCCCGGTGCTGCAGAGCACGCGATCGCGGTTAAACCCATTGCCATGTTCCTGAACCAGTGGCGTGAATTCTTGGGTCGTTGTGAGAATAATCAAGTTCGAAAGGTGGCAGTTGTCGGCGGTGGTGCCGGCGGTGTTGAGTTATGTTTGGGCATTGCGCACCGATTGAAAACCATGGGGCTGCTAAACACAGAAACGAATTTTGAACTAAACCTGCTCGTGGATGGGCCTTGTGTCCTACCAGGCTATGATGACCGCGCGAGGGAGCGGGTTGTCAGTCAATTCGAAAGCAAAAAGGTCAAGCTCCATACAGGCTGTCGAGTTGATGAAATTTCTGAAAATAATGAAGGCAAAAAGTTATTGCAAATGCGTTCAGGTGACCAGCTTGAGGTTGATGAAATTTTTTGGGTTACGTCGGCAGCAGGACAAAGCTGGTTAGCTACTACAGGAATTTCGATGAGTGAGCATGGGTTTATTGCTGTGAAACCGACGTTGCAAGTCAAGAATCACGCTAATATATTTGCCGTAGGTGACATCGCCGATGTCACAAAGTATCCAAGACCCAAAGCCGGTGTTTTTGCCGTGAGACAGGGGCCGCCTCTTTTCGGCAACATCAAGCGCGCACTGATGGGACAAGCATTAAAGGCATTTGAACCGCAGGCTACATTTTTGTCTCTGCTGGCAACAGGCGATAAATATGCCGTTGCATCCAAACACGGGTGGAGCACCGAGGGGCGTTTAGTTTGGCGCTGGAAGGATTGGATAGATCGTAGCTTTATGGAGAAGTTTTTATCTTTACCGGTGATGAAGAAACCAACGCCAAAGGGTTTGCTCGCTGAGTTTGACGAACAGATGCAGTGTGGTGGTTGTGGGTCCAAGGTCAGCGCTGATTTGTTGGCCGAAGTGTTAGAGGAGTTAAACATTGACACTTCATCACTCGATGACGCAGCGATATTTGAAGTGCCGAAAGATAAGGTCATGTTACATACAGTCGATGCTTTCAAATCTTTTGTTGATGACCCATATTTATTTGCCCAGATAGCCGTAAACCATTCTTTGAGCGACATTTACGCCATGTTAGGCAAGCCAGTCACAGCGCTGGCAATATTAACATTACCCTATGCCAAACCTGAACAATCCCGGGCCTTGTTGACTCAAGTGATGGCCGGGATAATCAGTCGCCTTAATGACGAAGGCGTGAAGTTAATTGGCGGCCACACCTCAGAAGGTGCAGAGTTATCAATCGGTTTCGCGGTGAATGGCGTCATTGATAAGCCAAGAACAGACAGTGAGACTGAGGACGGGGCGCAAAAGGCGCAGGCACCTGCATTGAAACGCGGCGCTAAAGTAGGGGACGTGTTGATACTGACGAAACCTATCGGCACAGGCACCCTTTTTGCGGCGGATATGCAATATAAGGCTAAGGGCCAATGGGTTCAGTCAGCAATTGATATGATGCTGACGTCGAATAAAGCAGCGGCTGACATACTCTGTAATGCTAACGCCTGCACGGATGTCACAGGCTTTGGTCTGGCAGGGCATCTAATGGAAATGTTAAAGGCTGATCAGCTTGAAGCAGAAATTACACTAGACCAGCTGCCATTGCTTGACGGCGCTTTGACAACTATTAATACGCTCGGTATCAGAAGTACTTTACACGAGGCGAACCAACGATCGGTCTCTCTGGTTGAAGGTAATATCGAACATCCAGCCTTTCCGTTATTGTTCGACCCACAAACCGCCGGAGGCTTACTCGCGGCGGTTAGTGCGGAGGAGGCTGAAGAATTGTTACTTCAGTTAAGAGCATCTAGCTGTTCAGTCGCAGCAATTATCGGTCGTATCACTGCACAAGGTGTGGTTTTGCCAGGGGCTAGTGCTTTTGCAAAAATTTTTGCATCCTAAACAGGTTGCCACCCAGAGTGCTCGTCGGAATCTGCGTCTTTGGCTTTTCCCTCCAAAAGCTTGTCTTGATAATTTTGATCTTCAAAGCGCCAGCTCGCATCCAGCAACATCTTGCCTGAATCAAAGCCGCACGAGAAAGTGTATTCGCATGGCTCCATTTGCCACGAGAGTGTTGATTCGTCGTAGTACATCAATGATTCGTCCATGATCTCGTAGACCATAGAAGCGCTTTCCCCAGGTGCGAGATGAATTCGACCAAAACCCTTCAGGGTTCTGCTCGCTCGCAAGATTGCTGAGTCGCTATGGCTAAGATAGATTTGGGGTACGGTGGCACCTGCAACTTCGCCAATATTCATAATATCAACGGTGATCTGAAACCCATCGTCAAACCTTCGCAAGTACATACAATCTAAGGTAAACCTGGTGTAACTAAGACCGAAGCCAAAGGGGAATTCTGGCTGGCTGCTAACACCTCTTTTCTTTTCGTCTGAATAGTAGCGGTAGCCCTGCAGAAATTCGTGCTCAACGCTGAGTGATTCCATGTCAAAGGGGGGTAATTGGTCAAGGCTACGCGGGAATGTGACGGGTAATTTCCCCGCGGGATTTACAGCACCAAACAACACGTTGGCAATGGCTTCACCGCCCCGGCAACCCGGGTACCAAGCGAGCATTAACGCGTCGACATCATCGACCCAGTCTCTTACCTCTATGGCGCTGCCACCTTCAAGTATCACGATAGTTTTTTGCGCTTCGGCTATCGCGACGTTGATCAAGGTTAATTGCGGGTCAGGCAAGGTGAGATTCTGTCGATCGCCGCCTCTGGCTAGGCCTTCATTGCCACCGTCTATCTGCTGGTTAGGAATAAATTCTCCTTCCTCACGATAAGTAAAACCAGCGATCACGATACAAAGGTCATATTCACCCAAGCGTGTGTAGTCGTCTTCCAAAAAATCGACGGAACAGTGTTTAATAGATGCTTGAATACCGGCAAGCGGGGTGATTGTTTCGGTGGGCGTCACCATGCTGCTGCCGCGGTCTCCTAAATTAATCGTGTTCGCAAGGTTGCCGATAATAGCGATTCGGAGTGTTGGCGTGTCTGTTAGCGGTAAAATTTGATCTTGATTCTTTAGCAGTACGATAGATTTTTCAGCCACTTCGCGTGCAAGCGATAAGTGATCCGCACATTCAATGACATCAGCGCCGGGTGCTGACGATGCCATTTTTTTAAGATCCCATGCCAACTTCTGATGTAGAACGCGTCCTGCTGCTTGTGTGATTGTCTCTTCTGTAAGTTCCTTGTTATCAATTGCCGCCATGATTTTTTCGTCACTAAACCTGAAGCCGGATGGCATTTCGATATCCATGCCTGCATTCAAAGAGGGGGCAGTAGATCGAGCGCCCAAAAACCAGTCGGACTCAACGAATCCTTTGAAGCCCCAGTCATCTCGTAGGATTTTGGTGAGTAGCGCCTCATTCTCGCCGCAGTAGGTACCATTAACTTTGTTGTACGCGCTCATTACCGAGGCAGCAGCGCCTTCGACGACACAGCGCTTGAAGTGGGGGAGATAGATTTCATGGAGTACGCGTGGTGAGATTTCTGCACTCATATCAAAGCGGGTGATTTCGACATTATTGACGGCAAAATGTTTCGGACTGGTGAGTACAAAGTTTTGCGCACCAGAAACAAATGCAACGCCCATAACGCCGGTATGGAAAGTATCTTCAGAATAGGTTTCCTGGGCGCGGCCCCAGCCAGGGTGACGTAAAAGGTTGATCGTCGGCGCGAGCAATACGTTGCCGCCACGCGCCAGAACCTCTTTGCCAATGGCCATGCCGACTCTGCGCTCGAGATCTGCATCGAAGGTTGCTGCGCGCGCTATCGCAACAGGAAAAGCGGTGGCTTTACCCGTCCTTGCTCCCCGTGGCCCATCAACCATTTTGAAGGGTTCAATATTCAGATCTTGGTCTTCGCCGCTGTAGTAAAGTCCCTCAATCGTCTCGTTTTGCAATCCGCGGATTTGATTGATTTTTTGCGCCAGCGTCATGCTAGAAAGCAGCTTGTCTACTCTCTCTGTGATGGCAGCGTGATCTATGTATAACCCCTTATTTCCGGCGTGAATTCGATCATAATCAAATGCAATTATCTGTCTGGACATATTACTGTGGGCCTTCTGGTCTGCGTGCCTGAGTAGCGGTTGTTTTAAAAAGTTCTTCTATGAGAATATCTATCAAACTAAATGACTTAGGATTTGATAACAAGCGATGATCAACTGTTTAGCGCAATCCGCTAGATCTGTGATACAGAACTACTGATTTTGACGGTTAATTGTCAGCAGTGGATAAACAAATAATAAGAGAGGGAGAGCTTCTTTGGTAGATTCAACAGCGTCAGATACGAGCAACCGGTATCTTTGGAATTACGGTAATATCCTGGATGCGATTGGCACTATTGTCCCGCCGGATCGATCAGCCCTTATACATGGTACAGACGTCACTACCTGGGGAGACTTTACTCGGCGAACCAACAATTTGGCTTCAAACCTTTTGCAAGGCGGTGCGGTGACCGGTGACAAAATGGCGGTTTACATGCGTAATCGTCGAGAATATCCAGAGAGTCTCGCGGCCTCATTTAAGGCTCGCTTAAGCCACGTGAATGTCAACTATCGGTATGTTGCTAAAGAGCTTGTTTATCTGTTGGATAATGCAGATGCCACCGTTTGCATTTACGCGGCAGAGTTTGCAGGCCAAGTAAATGCGATAAAGGGTAGCTTACCCAAAGTGACTCAGTGGGTTGAAGTTGCGGATGGATTTACTGGAGCTGACGACGCTATTTCCTACGAAGCACTCGCAAATGAAGGTGATGGGTTGCCTCTTGGTATTGAAAGGTTCAGCACCGATCAATTGTTCCTCTATACAGGTGGTACCACTGGCATGCCGAAAGGCGTGATGTGGAGTCATGATTCGCTCTGGAATGTATTGGGAGGTGGTGGCAATGCACGTGCTAATGTCCCACCTTGCGCAGATATGGATGAACTGTTAAATCGCGTCAAGCATGCACCATTCGTACCCGTTAACATACCTTTGCCACCAATTATGCATGGTACCGGAATGATGGCGGCGATAAATGCGATGATGGCAGGTGGCACCTGTGTCACGTTACCTGGCAAAAGTTTTGAAGCAGAGATGGCGCTTGAGGCCATCGGCAAACATCAAGCGACGACGGTTACCTTGGTGGGAGATGCGTTTGCGAGGCCGCTAGTTGAGGCGATGGATGCAAACCCCGGAAAATACGATATCTCAAGTGTGCTTGCGATGACCTCGAGTGGGGTCATGTGGACTCGTGATATTAAAGCGGGGTTGCTGAAACATAACGAAAACATGATGTTGGCCGATGCCTTTTCATCTTCTGAAGCGATTGGTCTTGGTAGTTCGGTGATGACTAAAAGTGAGACGGTGGAAGTTGCAAAGTTTGTACTTGGGCCATCCTGTAGAGTCTTTACGGAAGCGGGTGAGGAAGTCCTTGCAGGTTCAACTGAGTCTGGCATGGTGGCGGTTTGTGGGTTCCTGCCCGATGGTTACTATAAAGATCAGGAGAAAACCGATAAGACATTTAAGGTGATTAACGGTGTGCGTTATTCCATTCCGGGTGATTGGGTTAAAGTTGAATCAGACGGTAGCTTAACCCTGCTAGGACGAGGCAGTAACTGTATTAATACCGCAGGCGAAAAAGTCTACCCCGAAGAAGTTGAAGAGGCGCTTAAAAACCATGAGAGTGTGGCTGATTGCCTGGTCATTGGTATGCCCGATGAGAAGTGGGGACAGTCAATCACCGCAGTTGTAGAAATGAACCGTGGCTATGACTTGGAAGAGGTCGAATTAAGAGATTTTGCTCGTCGCGAGTTGGCCGCATATAAGGTGCCTAAACGAATATTATCTCGACCCAGTCTTGAGCGTGCCCCTAACGGAAAAGCTAATTACCAATTGATAAAAGAGTTCGCTGAAGAGGTTCTTGGTTAAACTGAAGTTTGTTTCAGTGTTTGGAATACTAGATGGATACTTAAAATAAACAAAAAAGATTGATTTTTTGTATTCATCTAATATTTTTCGTGATGATCATTGTACCTTTTTTGTTGTCTGATTATCGGTCAAGCAAAAAAGCTTGGTGCTGATTGCATTACACATTTTAGTTTTGCGTTAGACAGGTCAACCTGTCTTAGCCATGAACGATATGAAATTCAAGATTCCATAAAAGTATTTGTGATCACCAACAGTTTGCAGCGCGTGGCTTTGGATTTTTTTTGCTTGCGAGTGAATATTTGAATGCGATAGCTATACGATGTGTCGGTTAGCTAAAGAACTTGAATGAAAATTCATTTGATAATTTCACCCCGACAATTGTCGAGTATTTTTCGTTGGTAGCTACGTTGATTATTCAAAATTTCATAGGATTTTTCTATGTATTTTATGCTTCGCTTTGCGGTGCTGTCACTGACATGTCCCGTATTTGAAATTATCGCAATCGTCTTATCTCGCGCTGTATTTATCCGACTTACGGCAGCGTTTAACTGTTCTGATTCTATGCAGAAGCCTCGATACTTTCTTGATTTATTATTTCGAATACCAAATGAAGGGTTCGGTGGAGCTGCATAGCTCGCGTCAACAAAACCTGAAGAATCGAAGTCATAGGGAATAGGGAAGTAATGTCCCATTTTATCCACCAACAGTTTGGTATTGTGGCAGCACTGTTCACCTTTGGCAGCTTGAATCATCGAGAAGTCGGTGTTTCCTATCTGGTACATAAATAGAGCGACCAGAGAAGATTGCATTGGATCAAGACCGCTATGGGAGATACTATTGAGTTCTACTTCTTCCATCTCGAAACGATCTTTGAGACGCCGTTGATGCTCAATAAAGAAAGCGAGATGAGTTCGGCTACTGCTCAGATCCTCTGAATCAACATATGTCGCGTTAACGAGTCGCGTGCCATAATTAATAACCGACAAGTTTCCGAACACTTCATAGAGTTGTTGTTCTTTGGCTAGATAATCTCTATACCTATCTTTACCGCTGCATTGAACCACCAGTTTCAATCGATTTTGTTCAGCAAATATTGTGTTTGGTATTTGACTGCGTTTTAAATCTACCCATAGCTGAGCGTAGCGGCAATTGCTTTTTTTTAACCGCCAGTTGCCGCGAACTTCCAGTCTAATATCTAAACGAACTTCTACGCCATCTGCGTTTATATAACGCATGATGCCCGCGTATGCAGCTTCCTTGTCGCGCTCTTTATCAATCTGAACGAAGGGCGCCTCAAAAGTAATGTTTAGGGGAGCATTAGATTGGAAGAGGGGATCGAGTTGCACAACTTGTGCATTAGCGGTGAGTATCCAAACTAGAAGTAGAAACAGAGTTAGGCTACATTTTACTATATTCATTTGATATCAATCTCCTGTCGCAAAGCTTATTGGCTGGCTTAAGAATCAAGAATTCATATGTTAAGTCTTTGATATAACTAGATTGTCTACCTCATACGCGTTTGAGTATATGCAGCGCGATGATTGTATCGCAACCGAAACTAGTCGGAGCTTGATCATGTGTCCTTTTCGTTTTATTCCTATGTGTAAAATAAATAATGAAAAAGGTCAGTAGGCATGTCGATGCGGATTTTCACTTATCCTTGGAGGTGCTTCAAATGGAGGGCGCTAGGGCCTGATGCTAGTTTTGTATATTGCGAGTCACACCTATCAAAGCGGCTGCTTATTTAACCGCAGCGCCCAAGCCGACGTTATTTTTCATCAACACCTGTTCAGCGCGGTAACTGGAGCGGACAAGGGCGCCGGAAACAACTTCGAGAAAACCTTTTTGCAATCCCAACTGGCGATATTTTTCAAATTCTTCTGGTGTCACATAACGCGCAATTGGCAGGTGATGATCAGACGGTTGCAAGTATTGGCCAAGGGTTAAAACGTCGCAATTTATCGCTCGCAAATCATCCATGGCTTCGAGGATTTCTTCCTCAGTCTCACCCAAGCCCAGCATGATGCTGGTTTTGGTCAGAATCTCTGGTTTGTATTCTTTGGCATGATTTAATACGGCAAGGGTTTGCTCGTAACTGGCGCGCGGGTCTCGTACTGGATGAGTAAGGCGCTTTACTGTTTCAACGTTTTGGGCGAAAACAGCAATACCGCTGTCGACTACCGTTTCTATGCTGTCGAATATGCCTTGGAAATCCGGGGTCAGCGCTTCAACCGCAACATCAGGGTTTTCGGCGATGACCCGTTTGACAACCTCAGCGTAGTGGCTGGCACCGCCATCGTCCAGATCATCGCGGTTTACCGAGGTGAGCACCAGGTATTTCAGGCCCATGAGTCTTACGGATTCGGCCGTGTCTCTGGCTTCGTTCTTATTCAGCCAGCCTTGAGGATTGCCGGTGTTGACCGCGCAAAAACGGCAGGCGCGCGTGCAGGTATCGCCCATCAGCATTATGGTCGCAGTTCCTGAACTCCAGCATTCGCCAATATTAGGGCACATCGCTTCTTCACAGACAGTACTGAGTTTGTGTTCGTGAACAATTTTTTTAGTTCGGTCAAAGACGGCACCGCCTCTAATTTTTATTCGCAGCCATGACGGTTTTTTGAGCCGCGGTTGAGGTTCTTGATTCGAGGCCTTGATGCCATTTTTGATCGCTTTGATGCCATTGTCGTTGACGAATTTCTTGCCGCTTTGAATTTGTACGACGGCTATCTGCGTAGTCGGGATCAGGTTACTTTTGCTCATAATAATGGCTTGCTTCTCAGTCTAAGGCCCGGGCGTCAGGGCCAATGAATGGAGGTTTTGGCTGATATCTATGCTATGCGCTAGAGGCTAATTGATTTTGCCGGACTGTTTTGCCAGCTTCAGGCGCCGGCCGCCGCGTGCCTGTCGCTGCATAATTTTAGCACTTCCAAGTCGACGACGTGACTTGTGTTTTAACATCTATATATTATTGGAGATACTCAAGCGCCAATCTGGGAACCAAAACGATTACAAATGATACTAAAGCCGACGTTTGTTTACTATGTGTTTTTCCGCCATACCGTCAAGCAAGGACGCTCAGTTTCTGTCCGCAGCGCTATGTTCAAACAGGCATAAGAAGCCACCTTCTGCGCACCACGAAGTTGCGCACCAAGACCAAGCAAAACCAGGACTGATGTTGGCTAAAACTTAAACCACGGTGACCCGGTGATGGCTGAGATGATTAAATGAGCGACGATTTAGGCTAGTGCGCTAGTCGGCGCGGCAGCACTTCTCGGGCACGATACTCTTGATCCGCCCGAAGCTTGACCCGGATGCGTTCCTCTGAGTGTTCCAGCAGCAGGGCTGTAAGAATCTGGTTAACCGTGCTATTACTCAGAGGCAGGCTTAGATTAATGCAGACCTCATTCATCGTGCTGGACTAACGCGAGCAAGTGATACCCAAACTGGGGTTGTTACACTGGTACAGCGATTTGGAAGCGCCTTAAGCTAGAATTCGGAAGCTGCCTTCGACTTACACAATATCGCGCTTGACTGGGTCTATACCAATGATAAATCAGGTAAAGCTCAACTTTATTGTGTAAAAACCCTAAATCAGGCAGCGTTGCGAACGCTTACTCAACCGAGTTATCCAAGGTGTAGTTCGTATACTCGAAAGAGAAGGCCTGCTTATTCTCGATGCAGTCAGTGCTGCTTCAACCGAAGCGTCGAACCGTTAGATCTGCGAAAGCCCTAACCGCAGATCGTGATGGTTTTTCATTCAACGCTGTCGTATTTTGTCAACCATTTCAGCAAGATCGATTGGCATGTTTTTGCAGGTAAGTAACAAAGCCAGCTATCTGTCTGGAGCGACAAAAAAACCATTTCGTCACGACAGAACCCACATTCTGTTTTCTCCCCCTAGATTTCCTAAGCAAACTTGCAGCGCTGGTACCCCAACCCCGACAAAATCTTGTTCGCTCCCAGGGTCTATTAGCTCGGGGCTGCCATCAGCCCAATTCAAAGTTGAGAAAGCTCAATGTTCCAAAAACAGTAAAAGTGTGAAAAAAAGATGACGAAACACGCAAAAAAACTGAAAAATCCGCGAAGCGAGATGAACTTGTTGCGCCTTGAACCTATTCTCAAAGATGCGACGGCGAACCGCTCAGGAGCGTTTTTTAATATGATAGGGCCGCCTTCTGACTGCCCTGTGCCCAATAAACGGCCGCAGCCTGCGGATCATAGCCTACCTTACTGATCCAGACATCATCCAGAAGATCCTGGATCATCTAACGGGGCCGCCTAGGCCACAACCAGCGCCGATTAAACCTGCGACGGCTACCCAATCCTAAATTAGCCTAATTTAAACAGCCAAACCACCTCTGTCCGACCTTTAACTCTCCTAAGTGATCGCACCGACCGTCTGTAAGACAGTAGCTCATTCGCGATTCAGACATTGACCATCCTGCTCCGAAAACCTGTCATTCAAACTTCTAAATGCTAAAAATCCCCAATTAGGATACTTTTGAAATTCAGGCTAAATGCGGTTTAAATTTACGATCATCCGAAAATTTTATGAGTACTGAACTATTTCAAGCCGCATAGCGTTTGAGAGGATTCATCGGTAAGCGATATCGATACCTCCGGCTTGTTTATTACCAACCAACGGGTAGCGTGATCCATCTGCAAGCAAGGTATGCGCGCAAATTGCTGTAATGATTTTGATAATGTGCGTCCACAATCTAACATAAAGTATTTTCTTGCAGGGTAATCCTAGGATAAGATTCTTTCGTATGTATGGGGTTAAGCAATCTGTTTAGATGAAAATTTTGTTCTGAAGAAGGCGCTTCACGAAGCGCAGGCACTGGTCTTGTAGACAAACCTCGCAAAAATGCGCGAGCCTTTGAATTAAGTAGAGAATAGACGATGAGGGACAAGCAAACAGGCGAGAAACGAAGAGCGATAACGGTACTCGATGCCGCAATGGGTCGAGCACTATCAACGAAGGGTGTTGAAATCCCCGGCACTATTTGGTCAGCAAACGCGCTCATCGTAGCGCCGGATGTCGTTGTCGATATTCACAGAGAAAATATCGCTGCGGGTGCGAGAATTATTACTACAAACACCTACGGGGTAATTCGATCAGACCTTGCTAAGGAGAACATTGAAGATCAGTTTATTGTATTGAATCAATTGGCCGGCGAGTTAGCGCAGCGTGCAGTGCGGGAGAGCGGTAAGAGTAATCTTCAAATAGCAGGCAGCTTGCCGCCACTTAACGGAAGCTTTCGACCCGACCGGGTTTTAGAACGCGAGATCACTGACCCTTTGTATCGAGAGCAAGCAGGTGCATTGGCAGATTATGTCGATTTGTTTATTTGTGAAACGATGTCGACAATTACAGAAGGGTTGTCAGCAGCCGAAGCAGCACTTTCGACAGGTAAACCTGTAATTGTCGCGTTCACGCTTCATGACGAAAAGCCCGGTTGTCTTAAAAGTGGCGAATTATTGCAGGATGCAGTCAAAGCGCTTTCACATTTGGAATTGCTTGGGGTGATGGCGAACTGTAGTTTGCCTGAGCGTGTTAGCGATGCTATGCCTGTTTTAGTTTCCTCCGGCCTTGAAATGGTGGGCGGTTATGCCAACACGTTTACAAAGGTGCCTAAAGATTTTCTGCTCGATGGAGAAAAAGAAACTGATAGAAAGCTCGACCTTAGGGACGATTTGCCACCGGAGTATTATGTGAAGTTTGTGGAGGAATGGGTCGCCAATGGCGCCAATATCGTCGGTGGTTGCTGTGGTACGACGTCTGCTCATACGAAGGCAATTTGTACACATTTTCGACTCAGCGAGTAATCCTTCAGGTAGCCTTGCCTTGTTGGACCGCTTCTTTACTAACTGTAATATACTAGGGCTATTGCCGGCTAGATATCTAAATCAATGTTCTTGCACCGCTGCACCCAGCTGACGTGCTCATGTCGCGGTATTCATACGACCCTGTTCAATTTCGATAGTCCGCACCCGTCGGCCCCGGACCAAGACGACAGTGCCAATGAAAAGATTTGCTAATGCTGTTGCGATGAAGATTCCAACGTAGCCTCAATAGCTATTCATGACTATTGTAATTGGCAGGTGAGTGACTAGCATCCGAAACAAAACAAGGGTCGTGGTCGGCATAGGCCGGCATGGGTTTGCCTAGGGTAACGAACAATGATCCTGATACCATCCCGATTTCCAATGTGCCAAAAACCCAAATCGATGCAGTCGGTGCTGCCTCAATCGAAGCGTCGGACTGTCGATACTGTATCGCAATAGGTCATCATTCTGGTAGCCGTACACTTACGCTGCCTGACCTATCGTTTATCCGAACCGACAGATCTGCGAACTCCCTAACCGCAGATCGTGATCGTGTTTCAGTCAACGCTGCCGTATCTTGTCAACCATTTCAGCAAGATCGATTGGCACGTCTTTGTAGGCACGTAACAAGACTTATGGGTCGCTAATCGATCTGTAGAAGGTCTGTTTCCGCCATTACTGCGTACTAACTGTTGAGAAGTTATCGACCAAAATAAATTGATGTGATCAGTCATGCGACCTTGATCTGCTGAAAATAACACTACGGGCACGCGAGAGGACTGGTAGTTGATTATTTTATCAGTGTCTTTTGTTACATCCATTGAGATTTGAACATGATCCTAGAAACTTACCGCCAACTGACAGCAGAGGCGCAATCGAGAGTTATTGAAATGGCATGGGAAGACAGAACGCCTTTCGAAGCGATTGAGATGCAGTTTGGTTTTATAGAAAAAGACATTATTCGGATAATGCAATGCCACTTGAAGCTACAGTCGTTCAAGCATTGGCGCAAGCGTGTCAGTGGACGCGTGACCATCGTAAAACGCAGTACAAAGTTCGAACGGGGCGCAGAAAGTAATGTGAGATATTTCGACAATACGCACTCTGGTATACACTCTGGTATACACTCTTGCATCCAAGCAGTGTTAATACCCTGTTAGTTGCAGAAGCCCTTTGTGCGTAGTGTAAATCATCTACTCGATCAAATTTTTTGACGGCGGTCGCAGTAAAAATTCGTGTCTGAATCAAATATATTAAGGCAATCGTGAATAGAAACCTTTTGGAATTATCGTTATGACCTTGGACCAGCTATCGAAGGTGAGCACTGTGCGCTGGATTTTCGGCGATCAACTAAATGCCGAGCACTCATGGTATCAAGAGAAAAATACTGACACGCTTTATGTCGTTGCTGAATTGCCGCAGGAGGTGAGTTACGTCCAGCACCACGTCCAAAAAGTATGCGCGTTTTTTCTCGCGATGGCGTCATTTGCAGACGCCTTAAAAAGCAGTGGTCATAACGTTTTGCATTTAACGCTGGATGATTCAGCCAAGTTTGAATCGCTGGCGCGCCTTCTTGAGCATGTCATATGCCAAACCGAATGCGCGCACTTTGAGTATCAGCGCCCTGACGAATATCGTTTATTCGTTCAGTTACACGATCTAGACAGCAGGGTTGGCATTGAATTAACTGAGGTCGATAGCGAACATTTCTTAGTGCCATTTGAAGAACTAAAGCAGTACTTCAAGCCTAACACGGCTGTGCGTATGGAAATGTTTTACCGAAAAATGCGTAAGCGTTTTAACGTGTTAATGACTGACAATGAACCGCTCGGTGACCGTTGGAATTATGATGCGGAAAATCGTAAAGGATTATCGAAAACTGCACTGACTGAGATTCCGCAGCCGCTAGTTTTCAGGAACGACTCCAAGGCTGTACTAGAACGATTAGCCAAACATAACATAGGCACTATAGGCGAGGCTACTGACAGCTTGCTTTGGCCTGTAACTCGCGCCCAATCGTTGCAATTGCTCAACTATTTCTGCGAGTTTGGTTTGTCGAAATTTGGTTTATACCAGGACGCGATGACAGAAAATAGTGAGTACCAATGGAGCTTGTATCATTCGAGGTTGAGTTTCTCTCTAAATACCAAAATGTTGCATCCAATGCAGGTGATCAGCACCGCAATTGCATATTTTGAAAAGTCTGAGGGCAAGATTAACCTCGCCCAGATCGAAGGTTTTGTTCGGCAAATTCTGGGATGGCGAGAGTACGTGCGCGGGATGTACTGGTCGAATATGCCCCAGTACAAGAAGCTAAATTCACTAGACGCTGTCCGGCCTCTGCCGACCTGGTATTGGAGTAGCGATACCAAAATGAACTGCATCAAGAAAAGCGTCCAACAAACCATGACCTACAGCTACGCACACCATATTCAGAGGTTGATGATTACGGGTAATTTTGCATTGTTGGCTGGATTAGCGCCGGATGAGGTCGATGAATGGTATTTGGGTGTTTATGTCGATGCGATCGAATGGGTTGAGTTACCTAACACGCGAGGCATGGCATTGTTTGCGGATGGAGGGTTGATTGCATCTAAACCTTATGTTGCCAGTGGCAATTACATTAATAAGATGAGCGATTACTGCAAGGGGTGCGAGTACAACGTGAAAGAAAAACTCACCGATGATGCTTGCCCTTTTAACGCGCTGTATTGGCATTTTCTCGATCGCCACAAAAAAACGTTTGGCCGCAACCCTCGCATGGCCTTTCCGTATAAAGCATGGTCTAAATATTCACCGCAAAAGCAGCAACAGATTGTAGCAAAAAGCGAAAGCCTTTTGGCCGACCTTGAATCTCTATGAGGCTGCAACGCTTCTTTTTTAATTACCTGTGACATCTACGACGAAGAAAAACTATCACCAAGTTCGCTTCGGCTTACATTAACAACAGGCGTTCGTCAGTGATGTCGGCAATTACACGCATGGAACCGCCACATAATGGATACAGGGTAATATCAATATTAAAGACTCGCTTGAGTCGTTGAGCCCAGAGACGATCATTTCCTATCGCTAGATTGATTCACTCGTCCCCGTTTATAAGAACGACGTTCGTCGCCAAACCGTTCTTGTCAATCTTCCTCATCCTAGATTATAGGCTGCCGATACCATACGAAAAAAGCGGTTCAGCAGCGCCTCAAGCATTAAAGCGCTGAGCCAGTTGTGCATATTTTTCGACTAAAGGCAGCACATTCACGGCGTCCTCCGATGGCAAGGCGAAGATCACGCGATCAAAGCCAATGTCGATCAATTGTTCGACGACCTCGGGATCTGGGCCCACGCCAAAAATGCTGAATTGCGGCTGGCCTTCACGGCCAGCCGCAGCCCAAGCCTCGCGGGTCTTGGCAATACCATCCGCATAGTTCACCACGCCACTCGCCTTGGTACGAGCAGGATCTTGATACATAGGGAACCAACCATCGCAGTATTCAGCGATGCGTTTGTAAACATATTTGGAAGATGCGCCCAGAAGCACCGGCGGGCCTCCCGCTTGCTTGGGTTTCGGGTATGCCCAGAGTTTCTCGAAGTCCACAAAATCGCCATGAAATTCAGCTTCTTGTTCAGTCCAAATTTGGCGCATCGCTAGAACTCGCTCACGCAGTACTTTCCAACGATCCGCATAGCGCGTGCCATGATGCTCCATTTCCTCGGCATTCCATCCAGCCCCAACGCCTAATAGTAAGCGTCCTCCCGATAAAAAATCCAAACTCGCCACTTGCTTTGCCATCAAAATGGGATCTCGCTCGGTCACCAGGGCAATGCCGGTGCCTACCTTGATGGTCTTCGTCACGCTCGCTGCCATGGTCAATGCGACAAACGGATCATGCGCATGCCAATACTGTTTCGGTAGTTCAGCCCCACCTGGCCAAGGCGATTTACGGCTCGCTGGTATATGTGTGTGTTCCGGGAAAAACAGCGATTCGAAACCGTGGGCTTCCGCCTCTCGAGCAAGAACATCAGGCCCGAGGGCGTAGTCGGTGGCAAAAATGAGAAGTCCAAAATTGGTCATGAAAATAGCCTCACAGATTTTATTTGAGTTTCACTCGGTCGTTTATGTCGGCCAGCACCTGCTCTTCGCTCAGGAAACCAGCCATCGTTACAGCCATTCTCAGGCACGGACACCTGGCCCGCATCAGCTCAATTAACGCGCGTTGCCGTGTGCCTGAAGTGACTTACCGCAGGGCAGATAGATGACCCGCGGTAAAAAGCAGACGCCAACGCTGGCATGCCTACACAGAGCAATTTTTACGCGTTGACCACGGGATTTCGTAGCGTCCCGATCTTGTCCGCCGTGAGCTCGACCACGTCCCCATCCTTGAGGAACAGGTTCTGGAAGTGCCCGACGCCGGACGGCGAGCCGGTGATGATGACGTCGCCCGGGTCGAGGCGCATGAAGCGTGAGACGTAGGCGATGCAACTCGGCAGAGAGTGCACAAACTCCGTTGTCCAGGCGTCCTGACGGATCGTGCCATTCACCCGGGTTTCAAGGTGGATATTGAGCGGTAGCTCAAACTCATCTGCGGTCACAAGGGCGGGACCCATGGGTTTAAAGCTATCCATGCCTTTAGCGTGACTCAGCTCGAACTGCGGACCTGTCATCGCCTGGGACTGGATGTCACGCGCGGAAACGTCGTTCGCCAGCGTGTAACCGGCAACGTGGGAGAACGCCTCGGCCTCCGTTATAGCTGTTCCACCTTGGCCGATAACGACGGCGAGTTCGATCTCGTAATCGACTCGCTCTGGCGCGATCTTAGGAAGGACGATCGGGTCCTCCGGGCCAATTACAGCGCTGCCAGGGGCGAGGAAAAAGATGGGGTCCGTGGGCACCTCAATACCCATGCGTGCCAGCGCTTCACTGGTTTCCGCCACATGGCTACTGTAGTTGATGCCGATACCGATGACCTTACCGGGCCTTAAGACTGGCGCGAGGAGCACAATATCTTCAATTGTTGTTCGCCTAAGCACACCGGCGCTTCTAGCCCGTTTAAGTTCGGGGTCGACAGCCAGCAGCGCACCCAGATCCCGTTCTGCAAGATCAAGGATCTCTAACGTACCATCCGATGCCTCGCGAGCGATGCCTTGATTCGTAGTAAAAAGCTTCATGGTGATGTCCTCTAATTGTAAAAACTTTGACGTTTGACTATAAGATTAAACGGGAGCCGCCAGCGTTCAACTGTCGCCAGGCGGCAGAATTCGCTCAAGTGCCGAGCGCAGTTCAGTGGTCGCATCTGCAGACGGCCCCATCGCGCGCCAGCCCACATGTCCGTCCGGGCGCACCAGCAAGGCACCGTTGTCCGCAATCTCGCGCACAGCGGCCCAGGCGCCCTCGGGATCTCGGACCGCCGCATGAGCGCCGATCATCGTGACAGGGATACTCAAAACTTCTGCGGCGTCGCGCCACGCCGTTCCACCTTCACCCGTGAGCAGGGTAGGGACGCGGCGATCAATCAGGTCGAGGGTCGAAATCAGCGCTTCACCCTTCTGCACCCACGCATGCGGTAGGCGGGAACCCGGTCTCGTGCAGGGTACGTAGTCCGTCACAATGTTCTCGGGTTCTTGGTGCGTCGTGCCGTCCGAGACAATGGCACCGCGCTCATAGCTGTAACCAAAGTCGAGTCCAAACGTGTCGAAGTGCTCGACCTGATTATCGATGGCTGCCTGCACACGCGCCGCGCGTTCCGGCGTTGCTGCGAGCGTGCGGATTTGTTCTCGT